>CAMEIT010000011.1 GCA_945918795.1 uncultured Clostridia bacterium
AAACGTAAATTTAATGAGCATCTTGCCGCCATACTCTCGGCGGGAAGATGCTCAAACCGCAAAGCGTTTTAAAGTTTTCGGGTCTGGGGACTTTTTCAAAAGTCCCCAAAAAAGTCCCCGGGAAAAATCACAATTTAATTCTCCAACCGAACGGGTCATCCTTTTTGCCCCACTGAATACCCGTAATTTCATCATAGAGTTTCTGTGTAAGCTGACCGATTTTACCCTCGCCTATTGTCATAACATCATCCTTATAGCGGAGCTTACCGACAGGAGAAACGACAGCGGCTGTACCTGTTCCGAACACTTCTTCGAGGTCGCCGTTTCTTGCGGCTTCAACGAGTTCATCAACGGAAATTCTTCTTTCTTCAACTGTAAGTCCCCAATGTTTACATACAGCGATTACAGAATTACGTGTAACGCCCGGCAAAATACTGCCGTTAAGAACAGGAGTTACGATCTTACCCTTTATTTTGAAGAAAATATTCATTGCGCCGACCTCTTCGATATATTTTCTTTCCACGCCGTCGAGCCAGAGCACCTGAGAGAAACCGCTGTCATGTGCTTTAACCTGAGCGATAAGAGAAGCCGCATAGTTACCGCCTGTTTTAGCGAAGCCCATTCCGCCCTTTACAGCGCGAACATATTCATCTTCGATCCAGATACCTACCGGTGCAAGGCCGCTCTCATAATAAGCGCCGCTCGGAGAAAGAATTATGATAAAGAGATATGTTTTAGACGGAGCAACGCCCAAGAACTCATCTGTTGCAATTATGAACGGACGAATATAAAGTGACGTACCTTCATCCGACGGAATCCAATCCTTATCCACGCTTACAACAGCTTCAACAGCCTGAACAAAATCCTCTTCGGGAATTTCCGGAATGCACAGACGCTTATTGGAAGCGTTTGCACGTTTTGCGTTCATATCAGGTCTGAAGAGATATGTGCTTCCGTCCGCGCCCCTGTAAGCCTTCATGCCCTCAAACATTTCCTGTCCGTAATGGAACACCATAGCCGCAGGAGAAAGCGATATATTATGAAACGGAACTATTCTCGCGTCATGCCAGCCCTTGCCCTCTGTGTAATTCATTACAAACATATGATCCGTAAAAATGTGTCCGAATCCCAATTTTTCACCTTTACAAGGCTTCTGCTTCGGTGAAGAAGTCTTTTCTATTTTAATATCCAGCATAATATCACCCTTTCTTAATATATGCAATTTTCAAATAAAATTATTTGTCGTAATTATATCCCATTTCAAGCGCCTTAAGGTTTACATCCAGAAGGTTCGCGTGTTTTGCCGATACAACCTTTTTCAATGCGTCAACTATATTGTCGTAAGAAACAACGCCCGTTTCACGAATCACCTTGCCAACCATTATCATATTGGCAAGCGTTGAAATGCCTGCTTCGTTTGCCATTTGTGTTGCTGGAATGTAAAATGTATCAACGTCTGTTCTCGCAACTTTTCTTTCGATAAGTGTTGAGTCCACAAATATTTTAGCGTCCTTTACGGCAGCATTCTCATATTTGTCGAGTGACGGAAGGTTCATTACCATGAGCACATCGGGGTTTGAAACGATAGGCGAGCCGACCGGGTCATCGCTTACGATAACACTGCAATTTGCAGTGCCTCCGCGCATTTCAGGGCCGTATGACGGAAGCCAGCTGAGCTGTTTTCCTTCAAGAAGAGCCTTGTAAGCTATGAATTTACCTGCAAACAACACTCCCTGTCCGCCGAATCCTGCAATAAGAATCTGAACTGTTCCCATATCATTTATCCTCCTTTGCCTGTATCTCGGCACTTCTGTCCTTGTAAACACCGAGAGGATAATAAGGTATCATTTTCTCGTCTACCCATTCAAGTGCCTTTTCGGGAGTCATGCCCCAGTTTGTAGGACAAGTCGAAATGACCTCAACAATGGAAAAGCCTTTATTGTTTATCTGATTTTCAAAAGCTTTCTTTATGATTTTTCTTGCATTGTTAATGTTTTTTACGTTGTTTACGGCAACTCTCGCAATAAACTCGGGACCGTCCAGCGTAGAAAGCAACTCGCATACTCTTATCGGGTAGCCTACCGTCTTAACGTCTCTGCCGTAAGGCGATGTCTGAGTTACCTGACCCGGAAGTGATGTCGGCGCCATTTGTCCGCCCGTCATGCCGTAAATTGCATTGTTTACGAATATAACCGTAATATTTTCATTTCTTGTTGCAGAATGAACAGTCTCCGCCATACCAATTGAAGCAAGGTCGCCGTCGCCCTGATATGTAAACACGATATTATCGGGATTTGCACGCTTAAGACCCGTTGCAACAGCCGGAGCACGTCCGTGAGCCGCTTCAACCATATCGCACGCGAAATAATTGTATGCCATAACTGCACATCCGACAGGCGCAACGCCGATTGTTCTGCCCTCTATTCCCAGATCGTCTATTGCCTGAGCAACAAGGCGGTGAATTATACCGTGTGTACAGCCCGGGCAGTAATGAAGGGGTGTATCGGTAAGAGATTTCGGTTTGTCAAATACTATCATCACATTTTACCTCCTGCGGCTTCTTCTATTTTTGCCAAAACCTGTTCCGGAGTCGGAATCATTCCGCCTGCACGGTTGCAAAGCATTACAGGTCTTTGACAGCGTATTGCAAGCTCGACGTCCTCTATCATCTGTCCCATTGAAAGCTCGACAGATATGAATGCTTTAGCCTTGTCGGCAGCATCAAGAAGAGTCTTTTTCGGGAACGGCCACAATGTTATGGGACGAATAAGTCCTGCCTTGATTCCCTTTTCACGAGCCGCAATTACGGCGTTTTTGGAAACACGAGCCGCAATTCCGAATGCAACAACGCAATATTCAGCGTCATCCATCATGAACGTTTCGCAACGTGCCTCATTTTCCTCAATAGTCTTGTATCTTTCGTATCTTGCAAAATTCTGCTGTTCCAATTCTTCCGGAACGAGGCTCAGAGAATTAATTATGTTATGCTTTCTCTGCATTTTCGTACCTGTCACAGCCCACGGCTTGTCAAACGTTTTTACCGAGTCAGCCGAAAGCTCAACAGGCTCCATCATCTGACCCATTGTGCCGTCTGCAAGAATCATAGCCGTAACTCTGTATTTGTCAGCAAGCTCAAAGCCCGTAATGGTAAGATCCGCCATTTCCTGAACAGATGCCGGAGCGAGCACAATCATGTGATAGTCACCGTGACCGCCGCCTCTTGTTGCCTGGAAATAATCAGACTGTGACGGCTGAATACCGCCCAAGCCCGGACCTCCGCGCTGAACGTTTACTACCAAAGCAGGCAGGTCGCTTCCCGCAAGATAGGAAAGTCCCTCGCTCTTTAATGACATACCGGGGCTTGACGAGGATGTCATGACTCTGTATCCGGCGCTCGATGTGCCGTAAACCATATTTATTGCCGCAACCTCGCTCTCTGCCTGCAAGAACGTACCGCCTATTTTAGGCATACGCTTTGCCATATATGCTGCAATTTCAGTCTGAGGTGTAATAGGATACCCGAAGTAATGTCTGCAGCCTGCCAGAATCGCGGCCTCGGCAATAGCTTCGTTACCTTTCATAAGAACTTTATCTGCCATTTTATATACCAATCCTTTCTTTACTTTTCTACTGTAATAATACAGTCAGGACACATAGTAGCGCAGAAAGCACATCCTATACATTTGCTCTGATCTGTAATTTCCGCAGGAGAATGCCCTTTTTTATTGATTTTGTCCTTTGCAATAACAATCAGCTTTTTCGGACAAGCTCCCACGCAAAGTCCGCAGCCCTTGCAAAGGTCTGTTTTGAATGTCAATTTTGCCATAATTACCTCTCCTTATTTATAATTTTATTATTAACACAGTCTGTATTTGAAGCTCAATATACATTTACACGTGTTTTATATCAAAATATTTTTTCTGAAGCGTCATTGGAAATACGCCCTCAAGCTTCTCCGATAAATCAAGCGCAACATTATTTTCCGCCGTTGTCATGATTATCGGAATACCGCTCATCTGAGAAAGCTCTTCTGCAAGAGGCACTGTTTTCAGCACGTCATACGGCGATGTTTCCCAGCCTATGTTGGAATTGTTTGCAATGGCAGTAAACATTATTCCGCACGCCTGCTCTATTTCGCGCATAACCTCGAGAGCGTCATTCGGTGTCTGAGTCAGCGGCCGATAGAAATTTGCCACAAACACCATTTCGTAATTGTTCTCTTCCAGAATATACGGAGTATATCTTCCGAGTGCAAGCGCTCCCCTGTCGTCTCCGCCTATATCCATTACAGCATATCTGTCTTTTCTCTCAACCAAGCTGTACAGCTCCTGCGGAAGTGCAGGCAGGTCAACGTTTGAATTTGCAAATGCCGAAGATATAAGCGGTATTCCCGCCGCTAAAAGCTCTGCCTCGCTGTCCTTCGTCCTGAAGTACGGATTTACTATATCAAGATCGGCAACGCTCACGTCATACCCGAGATTTTTGAGATAAAACGCATAATTTACCGCAATATTTGTTTTGCCGCTGCCGTAATGTCCGGCAAAAAGTGTTACTCTTTTATGCTCCATAAAATCCTCTCCCCCGAAAATACGGCTCATTCATAGTATGATTCCGTATTTTTCGCCGTAAGGCACTAATTATTACAGCTTGCTTCTTATTATTTTTCCGCTCGTCGTTTTAGGCAGTTCGTCCTTGAAAACAACTATTCGCGGATATTTATAAGGCGCTGTTTTGTGCTTTACGTATTCCTGAATTTCTTTTTTAAGCTCATCCGTTGCAACGGTGCCCTTTGTAAGAACGATACTCGCCTTGACTACCTGACCTCTCACATCGTCCGGAGCAGCAGATACTCCGCATTCCAATACATACGGAAGCTCCATTATAACATTTTCTATTTCAAACGGTCCTATCCTGTATCCCGACGATTTTATAACGTCGTCAATACGTCCTACATACCAGAAAAATCCGTCCTCGTCTTTGTACGCCACATCGCCCGTATGATACATACCGTCATGCCATGCTTCGTTTGTTTTCTCTTCATCAAGATAATATCCCTCAAACAGTCCGCACGGAACGCATTTGTCTGTTTTTACGACGATTTCGCCCGTCTGACCTACATCCACCGAATTACCGTCATTATCAACTATATCTATATCGTACGTCGGCACGGGCTTGCCCATTGAACCTATCTTGTGCGGTGCGCCTATAAGGTTACCTATCATAAGCGTGCTTTCGGATTGTCCGAAGCCCTCCATGACTTTAAGGCCCGTGAGCTTTTCAAGCTGCTTGAACACCTCGGGATTGAGTGCTTCTCCGGCAATCGTTGCGTGCTCTACCGATGAAAGATCGTATTTGGTAAGATCTTCCTTTATCATCATTCTGTACATCGTAGGCGGCGCACAGAAAGTTGTAATATGATACTTTGCAAACAGCGGAAGTATATCCGACGCATTGAATCTGTCAAAATCATATACGAACACAGCCGCTTCACACAGCCACTGTCCGTAAAGCTTTCCCCACATCGCCTTTGCCCAACCCGTATCGGAAATAGTCAGATGCAAGCCGTTCGGGTCAACGCAGTGCCAATATTTTGCCGTAACAAAATGTCCGAGCGCGTACTTGTGATTGTGGGCGGCAATTTTCGGGTATCCGGTCGTTCCCGATGTAAAGAACATGAGCATTAAATCATTGCCTTTCGGCGAATCTGTCGTTTTCTCGAATTTACTGCTGTAAAGCGTATATTCCTCATCAAAATTATGCCAGCCGTCACGGTTGCCGTTTACTATTATCTTTGTTTTGAGTCCCGGGCAATCCTCTGCCGCGAGCTCTGCCTGATGAGCTGTGTCGCCGTCTGCCGTACACAATATTGCGCTTACTCCTGCGGCATTGAATCTGTACTCAAAGTCATGCTCCTGAAGAAGATTTGTCGCAGGTATTGCAATAGCGCCGAGCTTGTTGAGTCCGAGCATTGCAAACCAGAACTGATAATGTCTTTTAAGAACAAGCATTACCCTGTCGCCCTTTTTTATACCCAAAGCCTTAAAATAATTTGCACACTGTGATGATGCCCTCTTGATGTCGCGGAATGTGAAAATCCTTTCCGTTTTATTTCTGTCAAGATGCACCATTGCGGTTTTGTCGGGCTTTTGTGTACCCAATACATCGACTACATCAAATGCGAAATTAAATTCATCTGCATTTTTGAATTCGACCTTTACGGGTGTACCGTTTGCATCGGTCCGGGTATCTATCCACTTTTTATAAACGCGATTTTCCGCCTCATCTCCGATATACCTCGGCGAATAAGGAGTCGTTGCTTTTTCTTCGGAAAGCTCCGGTATAGGCTCGCCCGACGGATTCAGCACGATTGCATAGAACAAGCAATCCTCGCCCTCGACAGCTATCATTCCGTGCGGAGTTGAGCTGTCGTAATATATGCTGTCACCCTCATGAAGAATTTCCTTATGAGAGCCTATCTGCACCATGAGTGCGCCTTTTATTACAATATCGCATTCCTGTCCGTCATGCGTTGTAAGCTCAATATCTTTCCTCTGAGCATCCTCACTGAACGAGGCATTAACAAGAAGCGGCTCTGCTATCCTGTTTTTGAAGGTTGAGGCAAGATTGTAGTAAACCATGCCGTGAGCTTTTTCAATTCTCTTGCCGTCGCCCTTGCGAGTCACGGTATAAGATGCAAGCGTAGGGCTTGTACCCTCAATTATATCCGTGACATCAACGTTAAACGCCAACGCACAGCGATAAATAAAGGCAAACGTAAGATCCGATTTTCCGTTTTCGCACGCAATATACTCATCAAGAGACACATCCGTTTTGCGCGCCATTTCTTCAGCCGAAAGGCCTTCGATTTCACGAAGCTCCCGTATTCTGGCTGACATTTCCTGTAGCCTGTAATCAAGCCCGGTGATCTGTTTCATATATTCCTCCTGATTATGGGACAGATAACAAAAACCCGTCCCAAAGATATGATTTCTTTGAGACGAGTTATAAATCACATTTATACCCGCGGTACCACTCAAATTGCAGCGGAAAAACCGTGCCCCTTTCAGACTCAAACAAGTCCTATGCGTTTACGCAGCATAACGGGAAAGTTCTACTCACGCAAGAAGCGTTTTCTTCTTTCCGACTCAGAAGCTACCGACATTGAAAACACATTACCGACAGCTCACACCAAACGCCGCCTCTCTGAAAAGTATGTTGTTTTCCGTCCTCTTCGTCAACGTCTTTAATTTAGGCAATTATATCATATCTTAAGTATAATGTCAACAGTTTTAATATATGAAATTTTCAAAATGTGTTCTTACAGCTTATTTCTCTGTATTTTGCCGCTTATTGTTTTCGGAAGCTCGGTTCTGAATTCAACTATTCTCGGATATTTGTACGGAGCTGTATGCTTCTTTACGTATTCCTGTATTTCCTTTTTGAGTTCCTCTGTGCCCTCTACTCCCTTTACAAGAACAATGCTTGCTTTTACTACCTGACCTCTTATTTCATCAGGTGCCGCAGATACGCCGCATTCAAGTACATACGGAAGCTCCATTATAACGTTTTCTATTTCGAAAGGTCCTATGCGGTATCCGGACGATTTGATAACGTCGTCTATTCTGCTTACATACCAGAAATATCCGTCCTCATCTCTCCATGCAACGTCTCCCGTATGATACATACCGTCATGCCACGAATCCTTTGTTTTCTCCTCGTCGAGGTAATATCCGTTGAAAAGACCGCACGGTGCTTTTTTATCTGTTCTGATTACAATTTCGCCGTTTTCACCTATTCCGACAGGTTTGCCGTCGCCGTCAACAATATCAATATCGTAAAGCGGAACAGGCTTGCCCATTGAACCCGGTCTCGGCGTCGTACCTCTCAGAGTACCTATCGTAAGCGTTGTTTCCGTCTGACCGAAGCCCTCGTTTATCTGAAGTCCGGTTGCTTTTTCAAACTGATAGAATACCTCCGGGTTAAGAGCTTCACCCGCTGTTGTAGCACGATGTATTGAGCTTAAGTCAAATTTTGAGAGATCGTCCTTTATAAACATACGGTACATTGTAGGCGGTGCGCAGAATGTTGTAATGTTGTATTTTGCAAACATGGGCATTATATCCGACGCATGGAATCTTTCAAAGTCGTATACGAATACAGCGCCCTCGCAAAGCCACTGTCCGTAAAGCTTGCCCCAAAGAGCCTTTCCCCAGCCTGTATCCGATATTGTGAAGTGCAGGCCGTCGCGTTCAACGCAATGCCAATATTTTGCCGTTATATAGTGCCCGAGAGCATATTTATAGCTGTGAGCCGCAATCTTCGGATATCCGGTTGTGCCGGATGTAAAGAACATTATCATGTTGTCGCTTCCGCAAGCCGTATCCTCCGTTCTTGCGAACTTGCCGCTGAAAAGATTGTACTCTTCGTCAAAATTTCTCCAGCCTTCGCGCTCGCCGTTTACTATTATCTTTGTCTTTACCTGAGGACATTTTGCCGCAGCGAGGTCAACCTGATGCGCCGTGTCACCGTCTGCCGTACACAATATTGCGCTGACTCCTGCGGAATTGAAGCGGTATTCAAAATCATGCTCAAGAAGCTGATTTGTTGCCGGTATGGCGATTGCGCCGAGCTTATGCAGACCGAGTATTGCAAACCAGAACTGATAATGTCTTTTGAGTACGAGCATTACTCTGTCGCCCTTTTTAATTCCGAGCGACTTAAAATAATTCGCACACTGTGCCGATGCACGCTTTAAGTCCTTGAATGTAAAGCGTCTTTCCGTCTTGTCGTTTGAAACGTGTATCATGGCAAGCTTGTCGGGATACTTATCGGCTATTGCGTCTATCGTATCAAATGCGAAATTATATTTTTCCTCATCATTAAACGATATTGCAGTCAGGCAACCGTTTTCGTCCTCTGTGCAGTTAATGAATTTCTTTGCAAGCAGATCCTCCGACCTTCCGGCGGAAACTATGCTCTGATGAATCTCTTTTTCATCAACATTTTCCTCACCCGGAAGCACGACAGCGCAGAAAACGCAGTCGGCACCGTCAACAGCTATCATGCCGTGCGGTGTTCCGCTGTCATAATATATGCTGTCGCCTTCATGAAGCACAACAGTATGCTTGCCCACCTGCACCTTGAGACTGCCGCTGACTATGAGGTCAAATTCCTGACCGCTGTGTGTTGTGGTATGTATCGGGAGCTTCTGCTGTTCCTCGGAATATTCGTATTTAACCCAATACGGTTCTGCGATTTTGTTTCTGAACAGCGGAGCAAGATTGCTTATTTCTATGCCGTATTCCTTTGCGGTAAGCTGACCCTCGCCCTTGCGCGTAACTGTAAAAGATGAAAGCTTGGCGCTGTGACCTTCAAGAATATCCGTAATTTCAATATCAAAAGCAATCGCGCATTTATGAATGAACGTAAAAGGTAAATCTGCTTTTGCATTTTCATACATTACATATTCATCTGTTGTAACATCTGTTTTATCCGCCATTTCTTCCACGGAAAAACCCATTATGTTTCGCATCTCTTTTATTCTCGATGCGACTTCCTCCAATCGGCTTAAAGCGTTGTCATTTGCCATAACCATATCTCCTCAGTTAATATTTATAAAACCTCAATATTGTTTTCAACATGAATCCGTGTTCTGTACACAATACAGCCTGTCTTCCCGATGTTACATACAGAGCAATACCCATAAAAAAAGCTCGTCCCAAAGTTATATTCTTTGAGACGAGCATATATACATATATAATACCCGCGGTACCACTCAAATTGCGACAGTTACCTGCCACCTCTTTTAAGGCTTTGCACTTACGCAGCATTTTCGGAAGATGTCTACTCGCATACAGCTTTCGGACCTTCAGCTCGGAAGGGATTGGAACTTGAGTTGGCTTACTACCGGGCTCACACCATCCCCGGCTCTCTGAGAGAAGATTCACTCGTCCGTCTTCGTCATCGCTTTTATCGGCAATATAATACCACATATTTTATATTTTGTCAATACCTTTTTTCTTTCGAAAACACTTATCTTGAAGCTTAAATATTAATTCCGCGCTTTGGCAGTATTTTTTTGGTAATCACAATATAAGCTATGCCCATAATCAATACCGTAAATATCCAGCTTGCGGGATAACACATATACAGAGCCTGCATTGTATGTATCTTCTCAAAAACGGTATAAATCCATACTATTCTGAAAGCGCATATTCCCGTAATACTCATAATTGCGGGCACCGTTGCATAACCCATGCCTCTGAGAGTACCCATTTGAACCTCAAGAATACCGCAAATAAAATACGTCGTCAGAATACATGACATACGTGTCAGTCCGTATTCTATCGCCATGCCGGAGGCATCCGGAGAATAAAGCTTCAAAAGCAATTCGCCCGAAGCATACATTCCCCAACCCATTACAATTCCCGTGAGAACGCATATTAAAGTACATAGCGCATATATCTTGTTGATTCTTTTATAATTCTTTGCGCCCATGTTCTGCCCTACAAACGTGATTGCAGTCTGATTAAAGGCGTTCATTGACGTATACGTAAGCCCTTCAATGCTTGCCGAAGCCGCAGAGCCTGTATTCATATCAACATTTCCGAAGCTGTTAAGTGAGGATTGTATAAATACATTTGAGATATTGAACATTACCGATGTAGCACCGGCAGGAATACCGTATTGAAGTATGAGAACTGCTTTGTCCTTGTAAAGGCGCAAGCGTTTTATACTCAATTTACAGCAATCATTAAGTCTTACAAGGCGCTGTATAACAAGAACAGCCGATATATATTGTGATATGATCGTTGCAAGTGCCACGCCCGCAACATCGAGACCGCACACGGCAACAAAGAATAAATTCAAAAGCACATTTATTATGCCCGATGACATCAGATAATACAGCGGACGCTTTGTGTCGCCCTTTGCTCTCAGTATTGCGCTAGCGAAATTAAAAAGCATTGATGCCGGCATACCCAAAGAATAAATACGGAGATACAGCGTTGACTGCTCGAGCAATTCCTCCGGAGAAAGCATCCACTTTAAGAATTGGCGCGAACATAAAACACCGACCATAAGCATAAATAATCCGCTTATTACAGCAATCGAAATTGCGGTATGAACTACTTCGGATGAGCCTTTGTCGTCTTTTCTGCCGAGACTCATTGCGAGTGCGGCATTTGTGCCTATCGAAAGCCCCAAAAACAAGCTCAATATGAGATGAATTAAAGCAGTAGTTGAGCCGATAGCGGCAACCGCTGTGCTTTCGGGTCCGCTGAACTGCCCAACTATAACTATATCTGCTGCATTATATAATATCTGTAATACGCCTGTTGCAATAACAGGAAGCGCAAATCGCATTATACCGCTCACAAGCGGTCCGTTTATCATATCAATTTCGCGTTTTTTCATTGCAATTATGTATAATCAATCGTCAAATAACAGTTTTACACTTTGAATCTGCCGGGAGCAAATTTCTCTATAAGCTCAAGCATTTCTTCGTCGCTTATAACAGTCTGTCTGCCGCCTTCATATTCCTTATCTATCCATTCTTTGATTTTGAGTACAAGCTCGCTCTTTTTGTCGATCTTTTCATCATCTTTAAGATTGAAGTACACATTGATCCAATATGCTATTCCCGCCAAGCCCGACGTGTTACTGCACGATACGAGCGCAGGTCTTTTGAGCAATTTATTTGTATCAAAAATATTGTAAATTTCTTCATCCTTAAGCAAGCCGTCGGCGTGAATACCCGCTCTCGTTATGTTGAAGTGTTTGCCTACAAATGGCGTCATATCCGGAATATCGTATCCGATATTGTTCCTGAAATAATCGGCAAGCTCCGTGATAACGGTCGTATCCATTCCGTCGAGAGTGCCTTTAAGCGACGCATATTCGAATACCATTGCCTCAAGCGGAATATTTCCCGTTCTCTCGCCTATTCCGAAAAGAGAGCAGTTTACTGCGGACGCACCGTACATCCACGCAACAGCCGCATTGACAACGCCCTTGTAAAAATCATTATGACCGTGCCATTCAAGCTGCTCCGAATGTATGCCCGAATAATGCTGTAAGCCGTAAACTATACCCGAAACACTTCGCGGCAACGCAACGCCCGGATAAGGGATTCCGTAGCCCATTGTATCGCACGCTCTTATTTTGATCGGTATGCCCGACTCCTGAGAGAGCTTCATGAGCTCGTTTGCAAAAGGCACAACAAAGCCGTAAAAATCAGCTCTCGTTATATCCTCAAAATGGCAACGTGGAACAAGACCCGCATTTATTGCGTCTTTAACCACAGCCATGTAGTGCTCGAGTGCCTCAGAACGAGTCATTTTCAGCTTCTTGAATATATGGTAATCCGAGCAGCTGACAAGAATACCCGTCTCTCTTATGCCTATATCCTTGACTAATTTGAAGTCTTCCTTTGTAGCTCTAATCCACGTTGTGATCTCGGGAAATTTATATCCCTTTGCCATGCAACGCTCCAAGGCTTCCCTGTCCTTTTTGCTGTATACAAAAAATTCAGTCTGGCTTATTATTCCGTTTTCACCGCTGAGTCTGTGCAGCATATCGAACACATCTTCTATCTGCTTTGCGGAATACGGAGCCTGCGACTGCTGACCGTCTCTGAACGTCGTGTCGGTTATTCTTATCTTGTCAGGCATTCCCATAGGAACGTGCCTGTAATTGAACGGTACTTTAGGAACCTCCGTATACGGAAAAATTGCCCTGAACAATTCAGGTTCTTTTACATCATGAAGCTCATACTCGTACGGGTCAAGCTCAAGCAAATTTGTTTTATCATTTATTTCTATCATTATAACAGGTTCCTTTCTTCGGGAATAAAGCCCTCATTGTTGCTTTATTTGCAGAATTATCGGTTTTATCCGAGAATTTTCCAAACAAGCCGCATCAAATCATCATTTTTTTACACTGATCCCGAATTATCCCAACAAAAACCGGCTCATCAAAAATCTCTGTATTTGAATCCGCTCTGCAAGCATCGGTAATAAACTAATGCCCACCGGCGTCGGTTTGATAGCCGTAATTGCCTGATATTCATTTTTAACGTTATTTGTGTTACATTATACTATACAAATGCAAGTTTGTCAATAGTTTCTTGCATTTTATTTAAAAAGCTTTAATAAATTCATTCCGACAACAAAATATTACACTCAAGTGCCGTTTTGCATTATTTGTTGTCGTTCAAAGCAAATAATTCGGCTTTAGACAACCAAAATCGCAACAAAAAGTACAAACGGCTCAAAATATGCGAACAAGCATAATTTTGTCATTGACAAAGTTCGACATTTATCTTATAATATCTATGTAAAAATATAAAGCATTATTTGCCGCAAAGGAGAATACTATATGTATATTTCAGGTAACGAATATGAATTTGAAAAGCGCATTGCAATGCGCGGCGGCGACGGCGAGGTTATTCTCGAGCACGTCTCAAAAAACAATCTTCCGGCAAATGTCCGTCTTATGGCAAGAATTACTTTGAACAAAAACTGTTCCATAGGCTACCATGTACACGAAAATGAAACTGAGATTTTCCATTTTATAAGCGGATCAGGTACAGTTGATGACAACGGCACGATCAGAGAAGTAAGCTCAGGAGATTCACTTATCACTCCGAGCGGCTCGGGACACGCTGTTTCCAACAAAAACGATGAACCGCTTATTATTTTTGCCACAATAGTATTAAGTAAATAAATATTTTATATATACAGGAGATTTTTCTATATGGTTTTCACAAATGATGAATACAGCGTACTGCCTGTTGGCGAATTGGGAATAATTGCGTTGCCGGGATGCGAAGCATTTGTTAATCAGATCGATGAATATTTGCTGAAATGGCATCACAATCGCCACTTAAATCTTATGATTCAGGACGATACCAATCACATTGACACATTCAAGATCGATGTTGTCTGCCCTCGTTTCGGTACAGGCGAAGCAAAAGCGCTTATCAAAGAAACTGTAAGAGGTAAGGATCTTTATCTTATCTGCGATCCGTTCAACTACGGTGTAAGATACACAATGTACGATATGTCTGTTCCCATGAGCCCTGATGACCATTTCCAGGACCTCAAGAGAGTAATATCGGCTGTCAGCGGAAAAGCTCGCAGACTTACCGTAATAATGCCCATGCTTTATGAAGGCAGACAGCACAAGCGCACCGCACGTGAGTCTCTTGACTGTGCTCACGCACTCCAGGAGCTTGTAAATATGGGCGTTACAAATATAATCACATTCGATGCACACGACGGACGTGTTCAGAATGCCGTTCCGCTCGGTGGCTTTGAAACGATCTCACCTGCATACCAAATGGTAAAAGCATTGGTTCACAATGTTAATAACATCGAAATAGACAAGGACAAAATGCTCATCGTTTCACCTGATGAAGGCGGTATGTCACGTTGTATGTATTATTCTTCCGTTCTCGGACTTGACCTCGGTATGTTCTATAAGCGCCGCGATTATTCTGTTGTCGTAAACGGCAGAAACCCGATTATCAGCCACGACTTCCTCGGCAAGGACGTAAGCGGCAAGGACGTAATAGTCGTTGACGATATGATTTCTTCAGGCGAATCCATGCTTGATGTTGCCGCTCAGCTCAAATCGAGAAATGCAAAAAGAATATTCGTTTTCTCAACATTCGGTCTTTTCTGCAACGGTCTTGAAAAATTCGATGAGGCTTATGCAAAGGGCACTATTGACAGAGTGTTCACTACAAACCTTATTTATTCAACACCTGAGCTTCTCAAGCGCGAATGGCACGTATCCGTTGATATGTCAAAGTACGTTGCACTTATTATCGATACGCTTGCTTATGATAAATCCTTGAGCAACGTTCTCAGCTCAAGCGAAAGAATCAAAAAGCTTCTTGATTCACTCAAGAAATAATCAAAACTCAAAACAAAATCAAAAACGTCCCTTAAGCCTTACTGTTTCAGTCAATGCTTAAGGGACGTTTGGTTTTACCGAATGATTTTTATACGTAATTAGAACCGCCGATAAATTCTCTCAGGAGCGACGTACACGGAACGACGTCATCATCGACAGACTGCACGTACTTCATTATTTTCTGTATCTTATTCACCTGAATGAAGTATCTGCTGTTTTTATCGATGTTTTCAATAAGCGGCATTATATGCTTTTTAAGCACTGCAAGCTCATATGTCAGCTCGGAATTGAATATATAATCCGCCTCCTCCTGATAAGGATATATCCACCTGAATTCGCCTCTGCGTACAGACTGCCACATCGCCAATGTATCCTCTATCGGCGTTCCTCTGAACTTGTTGTCACGCACTATGCGGCGTATGAGTCGGCACGTTGTTGTCGATACGGGAGTATGGTTGTCAATGTTTATATGCGATAATGCACTGATGTATATTTTGTACTTATTATAACGCGGAATAAGCTGTGTGAGCGTCTCATTAAGCCCGTGTATTCCCTCAACTATTATGCAGTCATCATTTCCGAGGCGAACAACCTCACCGTTTTCTCGTTTTCCCTTTTCGAAATTATATGACGGGAGCATAACTTCTTTTCCTGCTATAATGTTTACAAGGTCGTTATTAAAACGTTTGAGGTCTATTCTGTCTATATGCTCGAGGTCAGCCGCCGCCGCAGGGTCAAGCTTGTCGCGGTCAATAAAGTAATCGTCGCATGAAATCGGAATCGAGCGTATTCCTCTTACGGCAAGATGCGTCTGCAGCTTTCTTGAAAGCGTCGTTTTGCCTGATGAAGAAGGTCCTGCAATAAGTATGATTTTTATGTTTTTAATATCGGCGCTGATGTTGTCCGCAATATTAGATATTTCTTTTTCATGAAAAATTTCGGACATATTTACAAGCTTTTTCAGTTTGCCCGAATCGATTGCATCATTAAGCTCGGCAATGTTCGACACGCCGCACACCTTGCCCCATTCCTCTGCACGCCAAAGTGCCTTGTCAAATTTGACTGACTGCTCAAAATCAGGTATCTGCCCTCCAAGCTCGTGCCTCGGGTACATTATAACAATTCCGGGTGAATGAAAATGCAGCTTAAATCCGCGCAAATAGCCCGTAGAAGGCATCATGTATCCGTAAAGATAATTGCATTCCTTGTTGCATCTGTAAATATGCGCAGTGCTTTCGGGTCTGTAACGGAGAAGCTCCGTTTTATCGTCATATCCGCAGTCGGAATAAATTTTTGCGGCAGCCTGTTTTGATACTGTTTCTTTTGTGAAAGGAATATTCTTTTTTATTAAAGAGAGCATTTCTTCTTCGATTTTGCGTACAACATCTATATCAATGTCGGCTCCGTCTATTTCGCAGTATTGTCCTCTCGACAAGCTGTACATAAACCTTACCTCAGCCCGCGGAAAAAGTCTGTTTACAGCCATTATAAACACAAACTTCAATGTTCTGTAATATATACGTACTCCGTCCTCCGTCGTAAGGTCAAGCGGTTCAATGCTGCAATCGTAATCTATAACCTTGTTCAAATCATACACTCTTCCGTCAACGAGTGCGGCAACACAGTATTTGTCGTATTTTTCGCGGAGTATATCGCAAAGCATACTCGGCGCATTAAAACTGAATTCCTTTTGGCATATCCTGACAGTAAACATAACTATCCTCCGTTTCGTATATTTTATTTATATTGTTATACATTCATTCCTGCCGTATAACCCGTAGAAAATGCTATCTGCAAATTAAATCCGCCCGTATACGCATCCACATCGATTACCTCTCCTGCAAAAAACAGTCCTTTTACGAGCTTTGATTCCATTGTGGACGGATTTATCTGCTTTGTATTTACGCCACCCGACGTTATTATTGCCTCCGTTATAGGTCTCGGGCATTTGACTGTGAGTGCAAAATGCTTTAGTGCCTCTGTCAGATGACGTCTGTCCTCTCTTGTTATCTGATTTATCTTTTTTTCATGCTCAATACCGCAATAATCCGCAATTACGGGTATCATTTTGGAGGGAAGCAGATCAACGAGTGCATTAACAAAATTTTTATTGCTGTACATCTCAAAATCACGTTTTATTCGTTCCTCGAGCTTTTCCTCCGAAAGAGCAGGCTTCAAATCTATTTCCAGCCTTGCGCCCGTAATATTCCTTACAAATGCGGAAGCACTCAATATTACAGGGCCCGAAACACCGAAATGCGTAAACAAAAGCTCGCCGAAATCGTCATAGAGGAGCTTTCCCGTTTTGCCGTCAAACACTTTAAGCCCTATGTTGCGCAGTGAGAGTCCCTGCAAAGAAAGCACGTTTTTCTCAACCGTTTCAAGCGGAACAAGCGACGGCTTTGGAGTCACTATTTCATGCCCAAGCGATGCCGCAAGCGCATATCCGTCCCCCGTCGAGCCTGTCAGCGGATAAGATTTTCCGCCCGTTGCAATAACGGCACTCTCGCATTTGAGAAGAGTATTGTTATCAAGCCGAACACCGACAACCTCGCCGTTATTTGTTACTATTCCCGAAGCTCTCCCCTGAACGATTTTTACATTCTGACTTTTCATTGATGCCACAAGAGCATTAAGAATGTCCGATGACTTATCGGATACGGGGAAAATTCTTCCGCCGCGCTCCTCTTTAAGCTTTACACCGCGGTTTTCAAAAAATTCCATTAAATCGTTATTGGAAAAATTCTTCAGTGCGCTGTAAAGAAAGCGTCCGTTTACGGGTGTATTTGCAATAAATCCGTTAATATCGCACGAATTTGTGAGATTGCATCTTCCCTTTCCGGTAATAAGAAGCTTTTTGCCCGGAGTGCCGTTTTTCTCAACGACAACCACATTGTTTCCGTTTTTTGCGGCTGTTATTGCCGCCATCATTCCTGCCGGACCTGCGCCTATGACAACTACGTTACTCATTCATGAAAACCGTCTTTCCGCCGATAATAGTTCTTTTTATATTAATATCATCATCAAACAATACTATATCGGCATCCTTTCCTGCTGCAATACTGCCCTTGTTTATATCCTTTTTAATTATTCTTGCCGGTGTAAGTGATGCCATGCGCACAGCATCAACGAGCTTGACCTCGGCAAGCTTATACATATTGCGCACAAGTCTGTCTGTCGTCGCAACACTGCCCGCAAAAGACTGTCTGTCGGGAAGCTTTGCAACTCCGTCCTCGACTATTACGCGAGTTCCGTTTTTGCGGCTTCCGAGTATGCTTTCTGTCACGTTTTGTCCTGCCGCATTCGTTGCGTCCGTGACGAGCGCTATTCTGTCGGCACCCTTTATTTTGTAAATGAGCTGCAACAAAGCTTTAGGCAAATGGCAGCCGTCCGCAATGACTTCAACCGTCAAATCATCTATAAGGAATGCGCTTTCCACCACGCCTGCATGGCGGTACGAATTAACTCTGAAAACGCCCGTCATTCCCGAATAAATGTGCGTTACGTGCCTGTATCCCGCCTCATAGCCCTTTACCACATCATCGTAATCCGCATTTGTATGTGCTATTGACGCAACTATGCCCTTTTCGGTGAGATACCTTGCAAATTCGGGTGCGCCCTCAAGCTCGGGTGCGGAACACCACATCAATATGCTGTTATATTTTTCGGCAATTTCTTTGTACTGTTTTTCCTGCGGTGGCGTAATGTACTCGGGATTCTGCGCGCCGCACTGCGCGAGTGAAAAATAAGGTCCCTCAAGATTGAATCCGAGCATATTCGCTCCGTCCTTGTTTGCTTTTACTGCGTCATCGAAAGCATCAAGAGCCGCTTTTAATTCCTCAAACGTACAAGCAAGCGTTGTCGGAAGCAAGGATGTCGTTCCGTGTATAGCATGAGCCCTCGCAACACCCAAAAATGACTCCGTATCGCCGTCCATAAAAGAATAACCGCCGCCGCCGTGTACATGAATATCAACGAAGCCGGGCGACACATACAAGCCTTTTGCATCTATCACATAGTCCGCATCAGTGCCTATTTTCGCGTCATCAATTACAGCTTCGATCTTGTTGCCGTTTATAATGACGGATTTATTTTCAACTATTCTGTTGGGCAAAATAATTTTTCCGTTTGTAATAAGTGTTCTCATTTATAAATCAAAACTCCCTTCAAGAATGTCATACCAAATATAAACAGGTGAAGTTTTATGCTTCAAATAAAACCTTCCTTGAAAATCAATAATTTCGGTTTTATTATAACATAAATCTTCCTTGAGAAACAACAAATGAGATTTATGTTTCAATAAAATCTACCTTTGAAATCAATAATTGTGATTTTATTATAACATAAAACAGTTTTAAAAACAACACAATTACATGATTCCTAATTATACTTGCAGCTTGCATCAAAAGACAATAACCTGAATAAAAAAACGCCTCGGCAAATGCTTGCCAAGGCGTCCGAAAGATTATTTAGATTAATCCTTTTATTACTTCTTAAGATTGAACCAAGCGTCCATTCCCGGATAAATAGCTATATCGCCGAGCTCTTCCTCAATTCTGAGAAGCTGGTTATACTTAGCAACACGGTCTGTTCTGCTCGGAGCGCCTGTCTTGATCTGACCTGCGTTCATTGCAACTACGAGGTCTGCAATTGTTGTATCCTCTGTCTCGCCTGAACGGTGTGATACGATTGCCGTATATCCTGCACGGTTAGCCATCTGGATAGCATCAAGAGTCTCTGTCAAAGTACCAATCTGGTTAACCTTGATAAGGATTGAATTTGCAACGCCGAGTTCAATACCCTTCTTAAGTCTCTTTGTGTTTGTAACAAACAGGTCATCACCAACGAGCTGAATCTTCTTGCCGAGCTTATCTGTGAGAAGCTTCCAAGCGTCCCAATCCTCTTCGGCAACACCGTCTTCGAGAGAGATGATAGGATATTTGTCAGCAAGAGCTGCCCAGAAGTCAACCATTTCTTCCTTTGTAAGGAGGTTACCGTTCTTCCAGAAGAGGTACTTGCCCTCATGGCCTGCAGCCTTAGCTTCTTCGTACATTTCCGTTGCAGCAGCGTCAATAGCAATTCTGAAATCACTGTACGGCTTGTAGCCTGCCTTTTCGATAGCTTCAACGATAACCTGAAGAGCCTCTTCATCAGACTTGAGGTTAGGAGCAAAGCCGCCCTCATCGCCTACTGCCGTGCTGTATCCCTTGCCCTTGAGAACTTTCTTGAGGTTGTGGAATACTTCTGCGCACCAACGAAGAGCTTCTGCCCATGACTTAGCGCCAACAGGCATGATCATGAATTCCTGAATTGTAACGCTGTTGTCTGCGTGCTTTCCGCCGTTGATGATATTCATCATCGGAACAGGAAGAGTCTTTGCGTTAACGCCGCCGAGATACTGATACAAAGATACGCCGAGCTGTTCAGCTGCTGCCTTAGCTACTGCCAAGGATACGCCCAAAATAGCGTTAGCGCCGAGCTTGCCCTTGTTGTCTGTGCCGTCAAGCTCAATGAGGAGGTTATCAATACCAACCTGGTCAAGAGCGTTCATGCCTATAATTTCTTCTGCTATTATATTGTTTACATTGTCAACAGCTGTCTGAACGCCTTTGCCGAGATAACGCGGATCGTCATCATCACGAAGCTCAACTGCTTCAAATGCACCTGTGGAAGCGCCTGACGGAACTGCCGCTCTGCCCATTGCGCCGCCCTCGAGATATACTTCTACTTCTACTGTCGGGTTACCGCGAGAATCCAATATTTCTCTGCCAATTACATCAATAATCGTTGTCATATTTTTTCTTCCTTTACTTAATTATTTAATCAGACTTTCGCCTGTCATTTCTTCGGGTATCTTCATTCCCATAATATCAAGCATTGTCGGTGCTATATCGGCAAGCTTTCCGCCGTCCTTCAGCTTGACGTCCTTGTGAATATTGCTTACGCATATGAACGGAACCTTGTTTGTCGTATGAGCCGTGTGCGGCTGTTTTGTCACAGGGTCGATCATTTTTTCGGCATTGCCGTGATCTGCCGTAATAAAAAGATTATAATTGATTTTATTCAGCGCCTCAAGAACACGTCCTATGCAAGCATCAACGGTTTCAACCGCTTCGACGGCAGCCGGAATAACTCCCGTGTGTCCTACCATGTCGCAGTTCGCATAATTGAGTATTATTACGTCGTACTTGCAGGCTTCTATCTGCTCAACTACAGCATCTGTTACTTCGTTTGCGCTCATAGACGGCTTCAAATCGTACGTTGCAACCTTCGGCGACGGAATAAGAATTCTGTCCTCATTCTTGAACGGGTCATTAAGACCGTTATTGAAGAAGAAGGTTACATGCGCATACTTTTCCGTTTCGGCAATATGAAGCTGTGTCAGACCGTTATCAGAAAGATATTCGGCAAGCATATTCTTCGGCGTTCCCTGCGGTTCAAAAGCAACGTGTACTTTGCCTGCAAAGGATTCGTCATACTGCGTCATCGTTACGTAATACAAATTCTTCGGAGCATATTTTCTTTCAAAGCCGTTGAAGTCATCATAAACAAGCGTTCTTGTGATTTCTCTTGCTCTGTCCGGTCTGAAATTGAAGAACACGATTGAATCGTTATCTTTAATCGTCGCAACAGGCTTTCCGTTTTCGGTAATAACGCATGGAACAACAAATTCGTCCGTAACGCCTGCATCATAAGAATTCTGCATTGCTTCAGCAGCAGACGAAGCAGTATTGCCTTCTCCGTAAACAAGAGCCGCATAAGCCTTTTCTATTCTGTCCCAGCGGTTATCTCTGTCCATAGCGTAATATCTGCCGGATACAGAAGCGATTTTGCCGTTGCCTATTGCTTTGAGCTGTTTTTCGAGCTCTTCAATATAACCCTTGCCGCTTGACGGCGGAACATCTCTGCCGTCCATAAAGCAATGAACATAAACTCTGTCAAGACCCATTCTCTTTGCCAACTCAACAACGGCAAGCAAGTGATCCGTATGTGAGTGTACACCGCCGGGAGAAACAAGTCCGTATATGTGCAGTGACGAATTATTTGTCTTAGCGTTTTCGACAGCCTCCAAGAGAACCTTATTTTTGAAGAATTCGCCGTTTTCAATCGTGCGCGTTATTCTCATAAGCTCCTGGTCAACGATTCTGCCCGCACCTATGTTTATATGTCCTACCTCGGAATTGCCCATTTGTCCGTCAGGCAAGCCTACCGCTCTGCCGCTTGCGTCAATAAGCGTATACGGACACGTTTCGAAAAGCTTTGTGAGATTCGGCGTTTTCGCCATTTTCACTGCATTGCCTTCCGTCTCGTCGGTTATGCCGAAGCCGTCCATAATTATAAGCATTGTTAAATCTTTTTTCATGCTTTTTCTCTCAATCAATAATTTACAACCTTTGAAAAATCTTCAGCCTTGAGGCTTGCTCCGCCTATAAGACCGCCGTCAATATCGGGCATACTCATAAGCTCGGAAGCGTTCTTCGGATTCATGCTGCCGCCGTACTGTATACGTATCGCCTCGGCAGTTGCCTCGCCGTACATATCCTTTACGATTGAACGGATAAATCCGATAACTTCTTCAGCATCCTCTTTCGTTGCAGTAAGGCCTGTTCCTATAGCCCAAACAGGCTCGTATGCAATAACACACTTTTCAACCTGTTCGTTTGTCATGTTTGCAAGAACGAGTCTTGTCTGCTTTTCAACAACGGCATGAGTTATGCCCGATTCACGCTCGGATTTCAATTCGCCAACGCATATAATAGGCGTGATGTTTCCCGCAAGAGCCGCAAGCGCTCTCTTGTTTACAACCTCATCTGTTTCGCCGAAATACTGTCTGCGCTCAGAGTGACCTACAATAACGTACTCAACGCCGAGAGCCTTGAGCATATCGACCGAAACTTCAGCCGTGAAAGCGCCCGACTTTTCAAAATGAACGTTCTGTGCGCCAACCTTTATATTGCTTCCCTTGACTGCCTCAGCAACAGCGGGAATACATACAAACGGAGGGCAAACAACAACATCAACAGAAGCGTCTTTAACCAACGGCTTAAGAGCATTGACAAGCTCTCTTGCCTCATCCGGCGTCTTATTCATTTTCCAGTTGCCGGCAATAATAGGTTTTCTCATAATTTGTGCCTTTCCATAACGCACACAGAAGACACGCCCGAAAGCGCATCTTCATGTGTACAAAAATATTAATTATTTATCGTTAAGAGCCTCAATGCCCGGAAGTGATTTACCCTCGAGGAATTCAAGAGAAGCACCGCCGCCTGTTGAAACGTGAGTCATCTTGTCAGCAAAGCCGAATTTTTCAACAGCTGCCGCAGAATCTCCACCGCCGATAATCGTCGTACCCGGATTAGCCGCAACAGCCTTTGCAACCGCAATCGTGCCTTCAGCATAAATCGGGAATTCGGAAACGCCTACCGGTCCGTTCCAAATGATCGTCTTAGCCTTGTTGATTTCCGCAACAAACAGCTCTCTTGTCTTAGGTCCTATGTCAAAGCCTTCCCAATCAGCGGGAATCTTGTTGCTGTCAACAATTTTCCACTCTGAATCGTTTGAGAATTCCTTGCCGATAACCGTATCAACAGGGAGCAAAAGCTTAACGCCCTTTGCCTTTGCTTTTGCAAGCATTTCCTGAGCAAGGTCAAGCTTGTCAAGCTCGCAAATGGAGTTACCTATTTCATATCCCATTGATTTGAAGAACGTATATGCCATAGCTCCGCCGATTATAAGCACGTCAACCTTATCAAGCAGGTTCTCGATTACGCCTATCTTGTCCGAAACCTTCTTGCCGCCCAAAATAGCGAGGAACGGACGCTCCGGATTTGCAAGAGCGTTGCCCATAACGTCAAGCTCTTTCTTGATAAGCAAGCCTGCAACAGCCGGCAGATAAGCCGCAACGCCTGCTGTGGAAGCATGAGCGCGGTGTACTGCACCGAAAGCATCGCTTACATAAATATCACCAAACTGAGCAAGCTGTTTTGCAAACTCAGGATCATTCTTTTCTTCACGAGGATCAAAACGAACGTTCTCAAGCATTACAACGTCGCCCGGCTTCATTGCATCAACGCAAGCCTTTGCGCTGTCGCCGATTACATCCTCTGCAAGAACAACAGGCTTTCCTATATACTTTGAAAGTCTTTCGGCAACAGGCTTAAGGGTGTATTTCATATCAAACTTACCCTTCGGTCTTCCCAAGTGAGACATAAGAACAACCTTTGCGCCCTTGTCTAAAAGATAGTTTATTGTAGGTAATGCAGCCGAAATTCTTGTATCGTCGGTAATGTTGCCGTCATCATCCTGCGGTACGTTGAAGTCAACGCGAACAAGAGCTCTCTTGCCTGTGAAATCAACATCATATATTGTCGCTTTATTCATTGCAATTTATCCTTTCGCAGTCATTTCGCATTTTATTTTATGTACGGAGACGCTACCCGAATGCGAAACGGCGCGTCTCCGTATAATGATTAATGTTGTAAATTACAGTTCAGCAAAGTACTTGATTGTTCTTACCATCTGGCTTGTGTAAGAATTCTCATTGTCGTACCAGGAAACAACCTGAACCTGATATGTGTCGTCATCAACCTTAGCAACCATTGTCTGTGTTGCATCGAAGATAGAACCGAATCTGCTTCCGATAACATCAGAAGAAACGATTTCTTCGTCGTTGTAGCCGAAAGACTCAGTAGCAGCAGCCTTCATAGCAGCGTTGATGCCATCAACAGTGATGTCCTTGCCCTTAACAACTGCAACAAGAATTGTTGTTGAGCCTGTCTTTACAGGAACACGCTGAGCAGAACCTATGAGCTTTCCGTTGAGCTCTGGAATTACAAGACCGATAGCCTTTGCAGCGCCTGTTGAGTTAGGAACAATGTTCTCAGCACCTGCACGAGCACGGCGGAGGTCGCCCTTACGATGAGGACCGTCAAGAATCATCTGGTCGCCTGTGTAAGCATGAACAGTTGTCATGATACCGCTCTGGATAGGAGCATAATCATTGAGAGCCTTTGCCATAGGAGCCAGGCAGTTTGTTGTGCAGGAAGCAGCTGAAATAACCTGATCCTCAGCAGTAAGTGTATTGTGATTTACATTAAATACGATTGTCTTGAGGTCTTTTCCTGCCGGAGCTGAAATAACAACCTTCTTTGCGCCTGCCTGAATATGAGCCATTGACTTTTCCTTAGATGTATAGAAGCCTGTGCACTCGAGAACTACGTCAACGCCGAGCTCGCCCCAAGGAAGGTCTGCTGCCTTCGGCATAGCGTAAATAGTGATTTCTTTTCCGTCAACAGTGATTGAACCCGGAGTTACAACAGTTTTGCCGTCCTCAGCAAGTACCGGTTCCTTTGAAGTAACCGTGTGACCCTGAGCAACATAGCTGCCCTGAGCAGAATCATACTTAAGAAGATGAGCAAGCATTTTAGGGCTTGTAAGATCGTTGATTGCAACTACATCATAACCTTCTGCACCAAACATCTGTCTGAATGCAAGACGACCGATACGGCCGAAACCATTAATAGCAACTTTAACTGACATTATAATGTCCTCCTTAGAATTATGGGGTTTGAAAACCCTTAAAAATTTATACCATAATAATATGGCTTGCATCCGAACCCGAAAATCAGGCACGGGCATTTTACAATAATATTAAATATTTAGCCCCAGCAGAGAGCACATTTCATTTGCGGCGCTTTCGTCTGTAACGAGAATAGTGTTTTTTATGTTTCTTATAACAGAAAGTATTGCTTTGGCTTTTTTTGCGCCGCCCGCAACGCCTATTATTCTGTCTATTCCCTTCATTTCATCAAGCGTAATGCCTATCGTGTGCGACAGATACACAATTTCGCCGTTCTCGTTGAAATAGTATCCGAACGCCTCGCCGACAGCGCCTCTTTGAGCAATCATATCCGTAATGGGCTTTGACAAACCTCTTCTGTGCGCCATTTCGTCCGCAACGCCGATTCCGAATATAAGCATATCAACGTTTTTGATTGCCGCCATTATTTTTTTGATATTCGGCTCGCGCATTATGGTTCTTGCAATACGCGGATTGAGCATATCCGGCAAATACAAAATATCCGTTTTGGCATTAAGCTTGTCTGCAAAAACAGATGCTATCGTATTTGACTGTATCTCGGGATTGGTTCCGATTCCGCCTCTGCCCGGCACGACCTTAATATCGCTGTGCCTCGTTGAGCCGTTAAACGAATCCGCAACGCATCTCAGCGTGCTTCCTCCCGTAACAGCTATCGTATCGCCGTCCTGAATGTAATTTTCTATTACAGCCGCAGCACTTCTGCCCAGAGTTTCCATTGAAAGCCTTGTTGCCTCTATGTCGCCCTTTGAAATTACAACACGTTTTATTCCGAGCGATTCGGCAAGCAGCTTTTCCTTTTTCTCAAAGCCGAGCACGTTGTGCATTACGGCTCCGAGCTCCTTCAAAACCTGTGCTCCGCGCTGTGTTGCGCACATACCGCTTGCAAAAATCTCCACAAGACCGCTTCTGTACATGATTTCAGTCTCGCTTCTCACGCGCCTTTCCGTCATGCCGCATTCAAGTGCGAGCGTCCTTCTGCCAATCGGCTGACGCAGGGATATACATTCGAGAAGCCTGTATCTTTCCTTCAGGCTCTCAACCGCTTCGGGAAGCATTGCTTCAAGCACATCAAATTGAATACTCACATTGCCCTCGCAATCTCCGGGACACATTCAGTCCCGCACGTTCGCATTTTGTCCCACGTAATATATAATTATTCTTTACGACTCGATATGTCTATATTATATCATTTTATTAAAATTATGCAAGTAATTTTTGTTAATATTTTTTAAATATATTTTACAGAGATTTCCTGCTCCCGTATTTGATGTGCACAAAAGTCTCTCTCACCCGAAAAGCCGAAGCCATTTTGCAAATAATATCGCTCTTAAAGCTTTATTCAGTCAACAATCTGCCTCAACGTTCAAGTGCGAGGCAGATTGTCGGAATCAAAAAATATTTTGAGGTACGTTATAATATTACTTCACAACGCCCTTTTTCAATATGATGTTTGCGTATATAGCGCTCTCACCCGTCATAACAACGGCATAAGCCTTCTTTGCTCTCTCATAGAAAGCGAATCTTTCCACCATATCAAATCCGTTCTTCATTCCGTCAGGATCATATTTGTTGATTATATCCTTGTACTCATCCCAGATAGTCGGAACAACATTGTCTCCCGGCACTACCTGCATAAGTGCAACAGGCTGTTCAACGTATTGGTCAAGCGGAAGCAACTGCATTACAGCGTCCAAAATAACAGGAACGCCATGTCCGTCACATCTTATCAAATTTCTGGCAATGCTTGCACCGGGAAAATTTCCGTCTGCAATAACGATTTCATCGCCGTGTCCCATTTCCATCAAAATCTTCAATAATTCCGGTGTCAAAACCGAAGGAATGTTTTTCAGCATAATAACTGCCTCCTTTGTAAATCTATTTTTCTTTTGCTAAACGCATATTCTTCAATATTATAACGAATACAAACATAATTATCGGGAAAAACACCACCGAAAGCAGTCCGTATCTCAAGCCGTCATATTCGTTTGCCGAACGTACCGCACTGGCGATAAATCCCACTATTCCCGGTCCCAATGAGCAGCCTATATCTCCCGCCATAGCAAGATAGCCGAACATAGGCGTTCCGCCCTCGGGACACTTGTGTGCCGCAAGACTTATGACTCCCGGCCACATTATTCCGACGGAGAATCCGCACAGCGCACAGCCTGCTATTGCAACGATGCTGTTTGAAATAGCCGCCGTCATGATATAGCTCAGAATACACAGTGCCGAGCTCATTACAATATACTTTGTCAAATCGATTCTGTCGCCGAATTTTCCGTAAAACAGTCTTGAAATGCCCATAGTCAGCGCAAACATACACGGACCTATTATATCGCCGAGAGTTTTGGATATTCCGAGTCCCTTTTCAACAAACATTGAGCTCCACTGGCTCATGGAAAGCTCCGCCGCGCCCGAGCATATCATAAGGACAACGAAAACCCAGAATAATTTCTTTGAAAAGAGCTGTTTTGTCGAAATATTCTCATCCTCATTACTCAGAGATGCTATCGGAACCATTGAAAACAGAACCGTACCCACCAAAGGAAAACCTGCCCATATGAACGAAAGGTAACGCCAATTTTCAATGCCGAACAGCGCAAAATACAGCGTTGACATTATAATAACAAGCATACTTCCCCAGCAGTAAAACGAGTGCATAAAGCTCATCTGAGCCGACTTATGCTCTGACGGCAATGCTTCCAAAATGGGGCTTCCTATTACCTCATTAAGTCCGCTGCCCATTGCATACAATATTGCCGACAGCAGTAATCCGATATAATGGTTTTCAAATACAAACGGAAGTATTCCCAAAGCCGCAAGGCCTGTCATCTCAAGCGACTGCGACATCAGCATAACCTTCCTGTATCCTATCTTATCCGCAAACCTCGCGCCGAAAACATCCATTGAGATCTGCACGAGAAAATTTATCGTAACAAGCAGTCCGAGCTGCTCGAGGCTTATTCCAAACTCATCACTCAGCACAACAAAAAGCAGAGGCGTAAAATTGTTCACTATCGCGCTTGTAACAGACGCCAGATAGCACGCATACCTCGTATGTTGATATGTTAATTTCATTTTATAATTCCTTAAAATTTTAATATTGCCGTATATCGATCGATAACGGCTCAAAAACGGCAAAAAAATTTACAGTTCGGCACGGCAGCATTTCTGCTGCCGTAAGCTTTGCTTATTGCCGATTAATAATATAAAACTCCAAGTGCTTATTGCTTCAGGTTTATTCCCTTTTCCGCCAAAGAGCTTATTACGCCGTCAACATAAGGCTGTATTTCGGTTCTTTGGAGAGTCTTTTCTTTCGACATGAAATGAAGCCGCACGCTTATGCTCTTCTGAACACCGTCATCATACACATCAATGAGAGATACATCGTCAAGATATTCAAAGCCGTCATTCTTCCATGCCTTTTCAATATCGGAAAATCTGATAGTATCGTTAACAACAAACGACAAATCAAAATCGATCGACGGATATTTTGACGGTTCATCGTAAACGATGCCGCCGTTTGCACATTCGGAGAATATTCCCATATCGATTTCGGCAAAAACGATTGCCGCTTTCTTGTCTATTTTTTCTCCGCATACAGGATGCAGTGCCGACAAGTATCCGAGCACTTTGCCGTCAGCATATACACAAGCTGTATTTTTCGGATGCTGCCAATTATGGGTAGCATTTGTATTAGCAAATTCTGCGTTGATATGCTTAATATCGTGTACGATAAGCGCAAGCATATTTCTGAGTTCAAAGTAAATTTCCTTTTCGCTCTTTGTATGGCTGAAAAGAACTATGCCGAGCTTTTTGCGCTCATTGCAGTCTCCGTCCTCTTTTAAGCCTTCAACAACGCGCGCTATTTCAAATATGCCGAAATCGGGAGCATATGATTTATTGTCGTTTGCGCATGAAAGAAGCGTCGGTATCATAGAATTACGTATAACGCTCAGTTCAGATGCCATTGCGTTTATAAGTCTTACATTGGGCTCCGGCTCTATGCCGATTGCTTCAAATTTTTTCGCGTCATTCCATATATATGAATGAATCTCATGCAAGTTGTATTTTTTGACGAGAATATCCTTTACCTGGTTTTCATCGCTTTTTGTTACAGCTCTGAGCACAGGATAAAGCGGGCTGAGAGTCGTTGTAACGGCAAAGTTATCATAGCCGTATATGCGCGTTATTTCCTCAATAATATCCGCCGTTATGGTAACGTCCTTTGTTGCTCTCCATGAAGGAACAGTAACCGCGAATTTCTCGCCGTTTTTGTCAACACCGAATCCAAGTGCTTTAAGTGTTGAGACTATTCTCTCGTCTGAAATTTCGATACCCGTATATCTGTCCACATAGCTCTTATCAAATTCAAGCTTTATGGTGTCGTATTTCTTTACATAAACATCCGTAAGAGACGATATTACCTTAACATCTGCATCTGCCTCCGTAAGGAGCTTTAAGAATCTCTCGGTTGCCGTTACTGCAATTTCGGGGTCGAGCATTTTTTCGTATCTCATGCTTGCATCTGTTCTCAGTCCGAGGCGCATTGATGATTTTCTTATGCTTACGCCGTCAAATGTTGCCGATTCAAGCAAAAGCGACGTTGTATCGTCGGCTATCGCCGAATCGAGTCCGCCCATGATTCCCGCTATTGCAACGGGCTTTTCTTTGGAGCATATCATAAGTGTGTTTGTATCAATATGTCTTTTTACATCGTCAAGCGTTTCAAACTCAAAATCATCCTCAAATCTCCGAACCTCAATGCAGTCTACCTTTCTGAGGTCAAATGCGTGCATAGGCTGTCCGAGCTCGAGCATTATATAATTTGTCAGGTCTGCAAGGAGATTTATTGCTCTTGTTCCGCAGTAGTAAAGTCTGATTCTCATTGCAACGGGACTTATATGTCTTGTGATGTTTTCAACCTTAATCCCTGTGTAACGGTAACAAAGCTCTTTGTCTCTTATATCGATATCGACCTTCGGCAGGTCATCATAAACAGAGCTGTCAAGCTTTTCGTACGGCTTGAGAGGTCTGCCCGTCAAAGCGGAAAATTCTCTTGCTATGCCGTAATGTCCCCAAAGATCCGGTCTGTTCGTCAAAGACTTATTGTCAACATCGAAAACCGTATCTTCAATAGGATAAATATCCTTTATATCCGTACCGAGTGCAACATCATCCTCAATATTCATCAATCCAGAATGATCATCGCTTATGCCGAGCTCTGCCTCGGAACAGCACATTCCGTGTGACTCATATCCTGCCACAACAGCACAGTTAATCGGAGTGCCGTTTACCATGCCGCCTTCCTTTGCAAAAGCAACGATTTTTCCCTCGTAAACATTCGGCGCACCGCATACGCAGTCATATATTTTGTCTCCTGCGTCAACCTTGAGCAAGTGGAGTTTTTTTGAGTTCGGATGATTCTCAATCGAAATGATCTTTGCCACAACAACGTTGCTTGTATTCTGTCCGTAATGATATATATCCTCAACCTCCGCCGTTGCAAGTGTAAAACGATGTATAAGACTGTCTATATCCAATCCGTCGAGATTAACGAATTCACGAATCCAATTCATTGAAACTAACATAAACGTTCTCCTTATCAAATATTTTCAAACTGTGAAAGAACCTTAAGATTTCCGCTGTTAAGATCTCTTATATCCTTAATGCCGTACTTCATCATCGCAAGTCTTGTAAGACCGAGACCGAACGCAAAGCCCGTATATTTATCCGTATCGATACCGCCCGCCTTCAGAACATTCGGGTGTATCATGCCGCACGGACAAAGCTCGAGCCAGCCTGAATTTTTGCATGACGGACAGCCCTTACCTCCGCATATGAGGCAGTTAATATCAAGCTCAAAGCCCGGTTCAACGAACGGGAAGAAGCCCGGTCTCAGGCGCACCTTTATGTCCTGCTTGAATACGTCCGAAAGCATGACCTTCATGAAATAAATAAGGTTCGATATAGAAATGTTCTCGTCTATCATCATGCCTTCCATCTGGAAGAATGTGTTCTCATGGCAAGCGTCTGTCGATTCGTTTCTGAAGCAGCGTCCCGGGAAAATTGCTCTGAGCGGAGCGCCGTATTTTCTCATTATGGCATTTTGCGCCGCAGATGTATGCGTCTTGAGGAGCTGACCGTTATCGAGATAATACGTATCCTGCATATCTCTTGCCGGATGATGCTTCGGGATATTGAGCGCCTCAAAGCAATGATAATCGTCTACGATTTCGGAATAATCCTCAACCGTAAAGCCCATGCTCTCAAATATCTCCTCAACCTCGCGCTGAACGAGCGTTATAGGGTGATATGAACCCTGTTCAAGCGTACACGGAAGAGTAACATCGTACTGCTCCGACTTTTCTATCATACGTTCGATGCGCTGTTTTTTCAGAAGCTCTATACGCTCAGTAATTTTTGCGTCGGCTTCCGCTTTGAGAATGTTTATTTTCTGACCGAATTCCTTTTTCTGTTCACCCTTAAGGTCCTTAAGGTTTTTCAAAAGCTCGGTAATGTATCCCTTTTTGCCCAAATAAGCAACTCTTATATTTTCAACTTCATTTACATCGGCAGCTTTTTCCAATTCTGCTTCAAGCTGCTGTTTAACATCCGTATCCTGCATAAAATCCTCCTTTATATATAAAAAAAACTCGCCACAACTAAGGGGCGAGGGAAACTCACGGTACCACCCAAATTAATACTCGTACGGCAAAGTAACGCTGCCAAACGTCAATACCTACAACAAAAAAGCTTCAGTATGATACTCCGAAGTGAACTTCAATATTCCGCATCATAAACAGGCTCACAGCCCAAGACCCATTTTCTCTGTTTTCAGCTGAAATATCTACTCTCTTCATCACAGTAACTAATGATTATATTCACATTATACCATATATTTTGAATTTGTCAAGCAAAATAAGGACTTTTTATACCGTCACCGCCGTAAAATCAGTCCTTATTCCGCCAAATCCATATCACGCCTTTATTTTATGCCTTATCTGTCGGAAGCATTTTCCGGAAAAAATTCCATTTGCCCCTGCCGACAGCAAAGCAGCACTTGCCGTCCTTTAAGAACATGAGTCTTTCATCAAATGCCACATCAACAGCTTTTCCGTTTATCGATATTTCACTCTTTTGCCCCGATACGTCATCGCACGGAATAATTACATTTGCCTTTGCGTCAAAGTCAAACTCAATGCACAATTCAAATGCTTTTTGTGAATCGTTTTTATTGCACTCTAACTTTATATCGCCCCTAACAGACGGTATCACGGCTTTAATAAAATCAAGCTTACCCATATCCGGTGCCACCTCAAGCTCAGCGTACCCCGGTTTTGTCGGTCTTACGCCTGCCATGTATTTTGACATCGTTATCAAAGGACCGCCTGTCCACGCATGATTTTTTGTTCCCAGATTGTAATTCCAATGCTCCCACAGCGTTGTGCAGGCAAGCTCACCCTCCACCATATCATGATAGCGCAGTTTTATTCTCTTCTGAACATCCTCCATCAAAGATACTTCGCACATTGCATCGAGAACGTATTTTTCCATATACGGACTTGAATTGTACACGCTGTTGAATACATCGCGCATTATTTTGTCTGAATTATCAAACTTTATATCCGCAATTACCGCCATTGCCGAGCATCTGTCATCGGGCGCTTCGGCGTTACTGCTTTTTATGCCGGAATCTGTTATATATGTTTGCAACGCGCTCAATACGGCGTTTTTCCGCCTGTTCAATTCCGGAATATCATCTGTATTCCCCGTTTCCTTGGCAAGCTTTATTGCGGTTTGAAGCGAATGATAATACCATATGCTTTCAAGCGGCTCTTCATCAATCTTGTCGCCCCAATCGTACCACTGCCAGCTTCCGTTTCGCCTTATGAGCCTACCCTCTTCATCAAAGTCCCATTTCATGAGATAGTTTTTAACATAAGGATAAACGTCGCCGATCAACTCTTTATTGCCCGTATAAAGATAATACTGCCACAATCCGCATATGCCCGCCATTTCCTGTGCGGGAAGCTCCATTAAGCATCCCCCCGTAGGCACAAGAGTACGCAAAATGCCGTCTTTTGCCGAATCCGCCACTCCTATTTTATTATACCATGCCTTTTCGTACAAGTCGTACGAACGTGTATCGAGCGCATACATGAGCATCATCATTTCAATAGTGACGTCACCCCACCATTGTGCGCGTTCTCTGTCAGGACAATCCATAAAATTGTCACGCATAGTGATATAAAGAGTTCGCGCCGACATTTTCCAGAGCTTATTGAAAAATTCGTCGTTGCAAACAAAGCTTCCCGTAAAATCGGAATCATAGCCCGATTCTCTGTATTTAAGCGCTTTTATCGTAATTCCCGCAGGCACCGTATAATAAATATGTTCGCCCGGAATCCAAGCCAAGCCCTCAAAGGACTGTCTGCCTTTCTTTGTTACATACACGTTTTTTACGGAATATGTTGTAGTCGGTCCCTGTCCGTTCTTATAGCTGTTTGAGCGCATATCTATTTTCAAGCCCAGAATATCCGTTTCCAACTCGATATACGGAGTAAGCTGACAGTTATATTCGGTATCAAGCCTGAGCACTTCATCGGTCTTTGTCGTATAATCCTTATATTTATAGGAATTGACGTAATCCTTAAGGCCGTAATCCTTGAACAGCGGAATACTCCTTTTATGCAATTCATTCCAGGGCTTGCACGGCACTCTTCCTATTTCAATGGCATTTTCCCAGTGGGAATCATCAAAATCGGGCAATATCCAATTTTCATTTTCAGCTTTCCTCGCATCATAATAAACATTCGATTCCGCAATAACATCACTCGGTTGCGTTTCCTTTATACCCTCAACCGTACCGCTGTCATCAATATATGCCGCATTCCGTTTTACCTTCCAGCTTGAATCGCTCGTCACCGTCATGCCGTCTATATCCGCCTCGAAAATAAGTCCCGGTCTTTCCGTTGTTTGTGCGGAAAAGCAGTTTTGCTCCACATCCCAATACCACGCAAGTACGGCAATCGTATTATCCCCCTTAACAATATAAGGCGTCAAATCAACCTCATCGTAATAGCCGTCATTAAGATTAACGCCTCTTTTTAACGAGCCGTCAAAGACAACATTTACTCCGTTTATATATAGCCAATAGCGCGATTCAACCGAAATATACGCAGTCGCGCGCTCTACGGGTTTATCCGTATGTATTTTCTTTCTGAAGTTCACCCACGAGTTGCTGCTGAATGATGAATCCCATATCCATGCGGCACTCCATTTTCTTGTCGTATTCTTGAATTCGGCGTACATAAAAGCTCCTTGGAAAAAATAATGATTCAATGTTTATTTAATTTTAACATAAATCCGCATTAAAAACAATAATATTCGTTGTTTTAAATCAATTTTTGTATTATAAAAAAACGCACCCGTAACACATACGTGAACGGGTGCATTCTTAAAATCATGATTTACGTATTACTCAAGACTTTCAGCCGTCTGAATATAAACGTTGTAAAGCTCATCGAGCAAGTCGTCGTCCTCTATGCTGAGGAAAAGGTCATTGCCTTCTTCGTCCTTTGAAACTTCAAGGATTATAAGCTCGCCCTCTTCTTCCTCGTCGTCATCGTACTCTTCAAAGTCCTCTTCTTCGGCTCCGTCAAGCTCTGCAAGCTCTTCAACGTCATCCTCGTCGTCACCCTCGTAATACTCTTCGTCCGCAGGCGTAAGTACAATGTACTGCTTGCCCTCATAGTCAAACGTCATTATATGCTCAAAATTGAGCTCCTGACCATCTTCGTCGATCAACTGTATCAAATTATCTTCGTATTCCATAACAGTCCTCCGTTTCTTTTTTGGCAATCATAATTGAGATTGCATAAATAATCGGTTTTTTTGCGGTCGTTTTCAACCGTCAAATTGATTCTTTCCCGTATACAAAATTATATTCAACCGCAGGAAATATTATCTCCTGCTGTAATCGAGAAATCCCTGCAAAATAAGAACCGCCGCAATTCTGTCAACGTTCCTTTTTCTCTTCTCACGCCTCATGCCGGCATCTATCATCATTTTATGCGCCGCAACCGTCGTCAGACGCTCGTCCCAAAAATCAACAGGCAAATCGAGCTTTCCTTTCAGTGCCTCGGCAAATGCCATTACGGCTTCCGCCCTCGGTCCTATTGTTCCGTTCATATTTTTCGGAAGTCCTACCACTACCGACTCACCGCCGAGTTCGAGCACTTTGTCTGCCGTTTTTTGCACGTCTGCCTCAAAATCATATCCCGAACGTTCAACATTTCCGACCGCGTTTGCAATAAGTCCGCTTACGTCGCTCACGGCAACGCCTATGCGTCTGTCGCCGACATCCAATCCGACATATCTCACAATAATTTCCGTTCCTTATTTAAGTTTTTTCGAGTCCTTTTTCAAATTATGCTCAATGTAAAAGCTTACAAGCTCTTCAATAAGGTCATAGCGTTCAAGCTTGCATATTATTGTTCTCGCATTGGCATGACTCGTAACATAAGTCGGGTCTTCGCTGAGAAAATATCCCACAAGCTGGTCAACGGGGTCATAGCCTTTCTCGAGCATGGCATTGTACACATATTCAAGAACATCGTGAGGCGTATTTACCGTATCCGGCTGTTTGCGGTATTTAATTGTGTTCATTAAATTCTTATCCATACATAGTAACCATGTACCTGCCGTATTATGGCAAAGCACTCCTTTTTTGTAGAATCTTTATTATTTCATTCCCATAAAGCTGAATGCAAAACGTCTCACCTTGATCTGTGTGCTCTTAATTATTTCCGGAACATCCCATTATTTTTTTGGCAGTCGAAATAATTTCGTTCTTTTTGGAAACATCCGGGCAGCTTGCCTGAGCCATATTCGGTCTGCCGCCGCCGTTGCCGCCTGCCGCTTTTGCACATTCCTTAATTATATTTGAGCAGTTGATTCCTTTTGCAACAGCCTCATCGGTTGCCGCCGCAACTATCAAAAGCTTTGAATCCAATTCCGAAACAAGCACTGCCGCGCTGCATTTCATTTTATTTCTTATCTTGTCACAGTTCTGACGAAGAATATTCATATCAGCGCCGTCAAGAACGCCCGTCACAACAGATACATCTCCAACCTTTTCGGCTTTGGAAATCAAATCGTCAAATGACGTTCCCTGCTTGCTCATCTGAACCTGTTCAAGACGCTTTTTTGTATCCTTGAGCTCATTCTGCAAGGAAGCAATCTTTTTGAGTATGTTGTCCTCATTGGACTTGAGCGTCAGCGAGATATTACTTATTATCTCATCTCTCGTCTTGAGATATTCATAAGAATTAAGACCCGTTATTGCCTCGATTCTGCGAACACCCGCCGCAACGCCGCTCTCGCTCATTATCTTGAACAAGCCTATAGAGCCCGTTGCCGGAACATGAGTTCCTCCGCAAAGCTCTGTTGAAAAATCGCCTGCGCGCACAACTCTTACAACGTCTCCGTATTTTTCACCGAAAAGCGCCATAGCTCCGAGCTTTTTAGCATCGTCTATGTTCATTAAATCGGTCGTAACAGTCATATTCTTAAGAATCTGCTCATTGACTCTCTTTTCAACCGCAAGAAGCTCTTCAGTCGTCATTGCGGCAAAGTGTGAGAAGTCAAATCTCAAATATTTATCGCAAACATATGAACCTGACTGTTCAACGTGTGTACCGAGCGTTTCTCTGAGTGCCGCCTGCAAAAGATGTGTTGCTGTATGATTGCGAGCTGCCGCCATACGACGCTCAACATTTATCTCTGCATGAACCTTATCTCCTGCCTTTACCGTTCCCGATTTTACGATGCCTTTGTGAACGAATTTACCTGCAAGCTTTGCAACGTCCGATACCTCGAACACCATATCGCCGCGCGATATTACACCGTTATCTCCTATCTGACCGCCGCTCTCACCGTAGAAAGGAGTCTTGTCCAGAACGACCGATGCTTCCATACCCTCTTTTGCAAATCCGTCCTCGTTAAGTACGGCAATTACAGTAGCATCGTCTGTTGAATATTCATTATATCCTATGAACTCTGTCGGCTCCGATACATTGTTAAGGTAAGTAAGAGCGGAATCGTCATAGCCCATATAGTCTGTCTGTGCTCTTGCGGAACGCGCTCTTTCCTTTTGCTCCTGCATCAAAGCGTCGAATCCGTCTGTATCAATTGTAATTCCCGCCTCATCCGTTATTTCCTTTGTAAGGTCTATCGGGAAGCCGTACGTATCGTAAAGCTTGAATGCCTTATCGCCTGAAAGAACATTTCCGAGCGTCTTTGCTTCTTCAATATACTGCTTCAGAATATCAAGGCCCTGATCTATCGTGTTGTAGAATCTGCCTTCTTCTGTTTCTATAATGCGGAGTATATAATCCTCTTTTTCCTTAAGCTCGGTATAAGAAACACAATTTTCTTCAATTACCGTTTTAACAACTTCCGTCAGGAATTTACCCTCTATTCCGAGGAGCTTACCGTGACGTGCCGCACGGCGCAAAAGTCTCTTGAGAACGTAGCCTCTGCCCTCGTTTGAAGCGGTAATGCCGTCGGAAACCATGAATGTAGTGCTTCTTGCGTGATCCGTAATGATACGTATGGAAACGTCGTCCTTTTCGTTTTCGCCGTATTTCTTGCCTGCTATTTCGCACACCTTTTCAAGAACTCTGCGGATAGTGTCAACCTCAAATATGTTGTCAACATCCTGCATTATAACCGCAAGTCTTTCAAGTCCCATGCCTGTATCTATGTTTTTCTGTTCAAGAGGCGTATAATTTCCGTTTTCATCTCTGTAAAATTGTGTAAATACAAGATTCCAGAATTCAACGTACCTGTCGCAATCGCAACCCGGCTTACAATCCGGTTTACCGCAGCCCTTCTCGGGGCCTCTGTCGTAAAGAAGCTCGGAGCACGGTCCGCACGGTCCGACGCCTATCTCCCAGAAGTTGTCGTCCTTGCCGAAACGGTATATCTGTTCAGCCGGAACGCCGATTTCTTTATTCCATATTTCAAATGCTTCGTCATCATTTTCATAAACAGTCGGATAAATCCTTTTCGGGTCGAGTCCCATTACCTCGGTGGCAAATTCCCACGCCCAAGCTATTGCCTCATGCTTAAAATAATCTCCGAATGAGAAATTTCCGAGCATTTCAAAGAACGTACCGTGACGTGCCGTTTTACCTACACGCTCAATATCAGGTGTACGAATACACTTCTGACAAGTTGTGATTCTTCTGCACGGCGGTTTTTCTTGTCCCGTAAAATATGGCTTAAGCGGTGCCATGCCGGCACTTATCAATAATAAGCTCTTGTCGTTCTGCGGAACAAGCGAAAAGCTCGGCAGACGCAAATGCTGTTTACTCTGAAAAAATGACAGATATTTTTCTTTTATCTCCTGCAATCCCATGTAGCTCATGCTGTTTTTGTCCTTTCCATACGTATGGATAAACTTATACAATATAATCCTTTGGTAATATTATACTCCATATGTTCCTTATTGTCAACAAATTTTACATTCTCTCCCAATTCCGGAAAATAAACGAGCAGAAAATTCAATCCTCCGCTTTTTGTTTTCGTGGCTGAAGCTTGAATTAACAGTTTGTTAATAAAAATTGTATTGACATTTTATGAAAATGAGTTATAATTAGAACAAATAAAACTTTAGAATCATTCTAACAGGAGGAGCCATGTCGGATCTTATAGAAATACTGAATAAAGCTGATATAAGACCGTCATATCAGCGTCTGAGTATACTCGAGGTGCTTCATTCCACAAAGGAGCATCCCACAGCAGACCGTTTATACGCTATGCTTAAGGAGAAAGCGTATATCGGCATTTCAAAAGCCACTCTTTATAATACGCTGCAGCTTTTTGTTGAGAAAGGTATTATCACGCAGGTAGATATGCGTTCAAACGAAGCTCATTATGAGCCGACTGTCAGCTTTCATCCGCATTTTGTATGCGAAAAGTGCGGCAAAATCATGGATCTTGAAGGCGAGCCGCCGAAGTTTGATTTGCCGGAGGGTTTTAAGGTCAATAAGTTTACAATGAACATGAGCGGCATTTGCAGTGAGTGTTCAAAAAATATATAACAGCTCTCAGCTGGAATTTAAGGAGGATTTTATTATGAAGAAATTTGTTTGCAGTGTTTGCGGTTACGTTTATGAAGGCGAGAATCCGCCGGAAAAGTGTCCTCAGTGTAAGGCTCCGGCATCAAAGTTTGTTGAGCAGGCAGAAGAGATGTCATGGGCAGCAGAGCACGCTGTCGGCGTAGCTCAGGGTGTACCGGAAGATATTCTTGCAGATCTCCGCATGAATTTTAACGGAGAATGCACAGAAGTAGGTATGTACCTCGCTATGGCAAGAGTTGCTCATCGCGAAGGATACCCGGAAATCGGTTTGTATTGGGAAAAGGCTGCTTACGAAGAAGCAGAGCACGCAGCAAAATTCGCTGAATTGCTCGGTGAAGTAGTAACAGACAGCACAAAGAAGAATCTCGAAATGCGTGTTGAAGCCGAGAACGGTGCAACAGCAGGCAAAACAGATCTTGCAAAGCGCGCTAAGGCACTTAATCTTGATGCTATACATGACACAGTTCACGAAATGGCACGTGATGAAGCCCGTCACGGCAAAGCATTCAAGGGACTTCTTGAGAGATATTTCAAGTAATTGTACGGCACATTTCAAAAGGGCAGATTTTTCTGCCCTTTTACATTAACTGTTTCGGAATAATATTATCAATTTTATTTTTCCTGTTTACTTATTCCGAGGTTTGTGTTATACTTAAATCGAAAGTGCAAAAAGCATCCGATATTTAAGTCGCAAATGTAAATAATATCCGTGCTTTCGGGTTAATTATGTATAACGGCAGTGCCCTCGGCATTGCAGAATAAATAAATTATCGGGAAAGGAAATTTTGCTTTGCAAATTTTAAGGTTGTAATAATAATGAATACAAAAGCAATGTTCAATATCGGTTACGGGCTTTACGTCCTGACCGCAATCGAAAACGGATTTGACAACGGCTGTATCATTAATACGGTAAGCCAGGTAACATCAAACCCAAACAGAGTTTCTGTCACTGTCAACAAGCAGAACAAAACTCACGACATGATATACAATACGGAAATGTTTAATATTTCGGTTCTTACCGAAGAGACACCTTTCGACGTTTTTAAGCATTTCGGATTTCAAAGCGGCAACTCCGTAAATAAGTTCGACGGCTTTGACAAATGCACACGCGCCGAAAACGGTATCCTCTATGTGACCGAAAACACAAATGCCTATATTTCGGGAAAAGTTATAAATAAACTTGACCTCGGCACACATACTATGTTTATTGCGGATGTTACGGAATGTAATGTTTTGTCCGAGCAGCCGTCGGTAACATATACCTATTACCAAAAGAATATTAAGCCGAAGCCCAAAAAGGAAGCCGCTCCCGCAAAAACATATTACAGATGTAAAATATGCGGTTATATATACGAAGGCGATAATCTGCCGGCAGACTTCGTTTGCCCACTTTGCAAACACGGCGCCGCTGATTTTGAAAAGGTAGAACCGGCAAATAATAATGATAATGAAAAAGGAGGAAACATCATTATGGACTTGAAAGGTACAAAGACGGAAAAGAATTTGCAGACAGCATTTGCAGGCGAATCACAGGCAAGAAATAAATACACATATTTCGCGTCTGTTGCAAAAAAAGAGGGTTATGAACAGATAGCCGCTATTTTCCTCGCTACTGCTGAAAATGAAAAGGAACACGCTAAAATGTGGTTTAAGGCTTTGGGTGAGCTCGGTAAGACACCTGAAAATCTTAAGGCTGCCGCTGAAGGCGAAAATTATGAGTGGACAGATATGTACGCTCAGTTCGCAAAGGAAGCAGATGAAGAAGGCTTTGCTGAATTGGCTGCTAAATTCCGCGCAGTAGGCGAAATCGAAAAGTCTCACGAAAAGAGATACCTCGCACTCCTCGATAACGTGGAAATGCAGAAGGTGTTCGAAAAATCGGAAGAGGTTATGTGGGAATGCCGTAATTGCGGTCACCTCGTAATCGGTAAAAAGGCTCCTCTCGTATGCCCTGTTTGCGCTCATCCTCAGAGCTACTTCGAAGTAAGAAAAGAAAACTATTGATTTATTTTCCGGGGACTTTTGAAAAAGTCCCCGGGCCCGAAAACTTAACCTGCTTTGCATCTGTGCATCTTTCCGCCGAGAGTATGGCGAAAAGATGCACATTTAATTTACGTTTCTTTTTAAGGTTTTTTACGGTAAATTTTTGATATACGGCACATATATCTTAAAAAAGAAAAGAGAATTTAATGTCCTCGAGCGATGACTACCACAGGCATCGCTTGAGGACAACAACAAAGTTTGTTAAAGTTTCGGTCAAGCCTTTTCAAAGGCTTGTAGGGTTCGGGGCAACGCCCCGAGAAAAGAAAAGAAAAAAATGAATTGATTATTTAAGGAAAGTATGATAAAATATAGGAAATTCAAAAGAGCAAGGAAACTATTATGAAGTGGATATACAAATTAGAATACAAATACGGCAGGAGAGCCATCGAGAATTTAATGTACTACATTGTCGGCGGCATGGCTGTTGTATTTATCATGGAGATACTACTTGTAAGCACGGGGAGGATAAGCAGTCTGTCGGGGCTGTTAAGCTTTGACAGAGACCTTATACTTCAAGGTCAAGTTTGGAGAATAATCAGTTTTATATTTCTTCCGCCGAACTCGAGCACGTTATTCATGGTATTTGCCTTATATTTATATTACATGATAGGCACATCGCTTGAGCACACTTGGGGCAGCTTCAGGTTCAACGTATATTATTTCATGGGTGTTATATGCACGATAATCTGCGGATTTATAACGGGGCACACGACGAACGTATATTTGAACATGTCATTATTCTTTGCATTTGCGGTACTGTTCCCCGATTACAAGCTGATTTTATTTTTTGTATTACCGATCAAGATAAAATATCTTGCGCTTTTGGACGCAGTATTTTTTGTCATATCACTAATAACGGTTCCGTGGGCATACAAGATTGCCCTGCTTGTTGCAATAGGAAACTTTTTCCTGTTCTTTTGGGAAGATTTCATCAACAAGCTCAAAATTACAATTACGCATATCAAGTCGAAACGAAACTTCAACAAATAATTCGTGCGACTTTATATAGAAAATTAAAATATTCAAAGGAGAATTTGAATTATGGGATACGAAAAGGTTGTATTGTTTGACGGCAAAGACCTCAGCAAATGGAGAAAAGCGCATACCGAGTCAAGTCCTGCCGAATGGATAATCGGTGACGACGGCGCTATGACAGTAAACGGCGGCGACATAGTAAGCACTGAAACATACCGTGACGCACACATTCACGTTGAATTCTGGCTTCCGTATATGCCCGAATCACACGGACAGGAAAGAGCAAACAGCGGTGTATATGTACACGGCTGCTACGAAATACAGGTACTCGATTCATACGGAATCGAAAAGCCTGCCGACAATGACTGCGGCGCTTTGTACAGCATTTATGCTCCTCTCACAAACGCAAACCGCAAGCCTGAAGAATGGCAGGCATACGATATATATCTGTATGCTCCGCGTTTCAACGAGAACGGCGAAGTAATCGAGGACGGACGTATGACTGTACTGCTCAACGGAATCGTTGTACAGAACAACATTGTTCTTCATACAAACACACCGGGCGGCGAAACATCATACCGTGTTGCGGAAGGTCCTCTCCTTCTTCAGGATCACGGCGACAAGGTTCGTTTCCGTAACGTTTGGTTTGAGCGTTTATAATAAAAGCTCGAAAGACTTGTATTTAAGTACATCAGATAAAGCAAAAATCCCGACGGAAATATTCCGGCGGGATTTTTTTGCAACAAAAACGACGCATCACTGCTTTGCCTTGATGCGTCGTATAAATTATTAAATCATTTCATCGAATACTATTGCGCTGTTTGTTTCAGCAGACTTGAAGCAAGCCTCCATAACCTGAAGAACACGTCTTACCTGGTCGAGCTTAACTATCTGCTCTTCCTTGCCGTCTATTGCCTTGACAAGATTGCGGTAAAAATCATGAACATCCGAAACAGGTCTTTCGATCTCGTAAGTGTCGAGCGTTATCTCATCTCTCGGAGCCATTGTCTTTGTAATTCCAGCCGCAGTCTGAACCGGAGCAACCTCTTTTTCGTTCCATGCCTTCAGCTTTGCAATCTTGCACTTCTTCTGCCAATCTTCAATAAGTGCAGAGCCCTTTCTGCACTGCATATAGAAACGCGGCATATAAATAAAGTTGTACGTTCCGACTTCGACCGTTGCCCTCTTGCCCGATTCAAACGTCAGATGAAGATTGAATCCGTCATCAACCTCGTCTGTTGTGATGTTTGTGATCTCGCAGTAAACCTTTGCAATCTTTTCGGGAATAAGCAGAAGCATCTGGTCGATAAGGTGAACACCCCAGTCGAGAATCATGCCGCCGCCGTAAGGCTTATGGCATCTCCAGTCGGACGGAATACCTCTTGAACCGTGAACACGTGACTCAATATTGATCGTTTCGCCGATTTCTCCACTGTTGATGATTGACTGTATTGCCAAATAATCCACATCCCAACGTCTGTTCTGATGAACGGTAAACAGCTTGCCCGACTTCTTTGCGGCCTCGCACATTTCATCAAAATCAGCAACGGAAAGTGCAACAGGCTTTTCACAAACAACATTTTTACCTGCGAGCAATGCCCTTGTGACAATTTCCTTGTGTACGTCATTAGGCGTTGCGCAAACAACAATATCAACTTTAGGATCGTCGAGCACAGCCTCAAATGAAGAATATGCAAAAATGCCCCTGGATTCAGCTAAATCCATTCTCTCTTTTTTAATATCGTAAATGCCGCTTAATTGAACAACATCGCTGTTCAAGGCATGATTTGCATGCCAGCCGCCCTGACCGCCATAGCCAATAATAGCTACATTCTTTTTCATTGATATATACCTCATTTCTCCGAAGCAATCCGTATATAAAGCATTGCTTCCCCAAAATTTTTACAGCATTGACGGCAAACAAAATCTTGCGATTATCTGTTGCCATATTTGCCAATATTATATCATATCGAAAATATAATGTCAATCTTTATATGAAAAAACTTTACAAATTTACATTACATTTTTTCACAGATCACGTTTTTCAGTTTTTCACAATTAAAATTGCCCGTCTGTCGATAAAAAAAGGCGTCAAATCGTTGTCTTAACAAAAAGAACAGCCTTAATCGGGGCTGTTCTTAACATACTGACTGTTATTTTAACTATACGTAACAAATCTTATCAATATAAGAGCGTCTCAAAGCTTATATCGTCATAATACTCGGATACGATTTCGATATTTTGTTTGTCAATATATTCCTCTAATAAATCGTCAAGGAAATTGTTTTCCATTTCTTCCCTGAACGTGTCTATATTCTTCAGAACATCATCGTCAAATCCGAGGCGCAAATATATATAATATCCGCTTGTTCCCGTTATCACGCCGCTGTAAGTGCCCTCTTCAAGTGCAGAAAGGTGCTTTACGAGGTCTGAATCGTAATTTTTAACGGCATAATATCCGTTCGGATAAGAAGAAACGTTTGGATCTCTCGAATATTTCTTCATAAGAGTCGTAAAGTCTCCCCCGTTGTCAAGCTGTTCGATTATGCTGTCCATCAACTGTTTGTTAGTCTGTGTTCCGTCATAATCAAATCTCACATATATCTGTTTGTAATGAATATAGTTTTCATACACATAATTCTGAATATCCGAGGTTGAAAGCTGATTTACGCCGTTATCACCGAAATAATAATCATATATCATTGAAGAAAGCTCATCTGATTCAAGAAGCTTTCTGAACAGTGCCTCATCAAGCATTGCGTCCTTGAGGTCGTTTTCAAAAGCCTCGTTGCTACCGCTTGCCGCCTTGTATTCTTTGAGCAATGAATTTACATTGTTACGGTTTTCTTTTTTCAGCTCGATTCCGAGAGCATCCGCAAGCTCGTACTTTGCATATGCGTACTGTATATGCTCAAGCACTGTTTTTTTCAGTTCCTCAAGAGAGCCTTCGTTCTTCTCCCAATACTGTTCATCACCCAGATCCATATCGGTTTTTATCATTGAATAATAATACCTGTATTCAAAAAGAGAAATTTCCCTTGAATCGATTTTCAAAAGGGTATCAACGGGCACATACTCCCCGTCAATAAGGAGAGACTGTACTTCCATTTTCTTCGTACAGCCGGCAATGCAAAACGCAAGCATACACAAAACCGAAAATACACAAACAATTTTTTTCTTCATACATTCATGATTCTTTCGCATCAAACAGCGAAGAACGTCCTTTCCAATGTTTACAACATATAAAATTCTATCCGTAAAGCCTGTTCTTGTGATATTATTTTACCATAAAACATAAAAAAAGTATACCGCTTTACTTAAAAATTTACATATTGAAACATATCCGTAAATATACAAACAAGGAGCATATTTACGAATACGCAGCGGTACGTTTTCCATTGCTCACAGCGCAGAATATATACTCGTAAAATGCTCCCGTCAATTATTCAAAATAAAGCCGCACCGGCTTATTTTCACTTCAATTTGCTTACAAAATCGGCAATTCTCGCAAGTCCCTCTTTGATGTTATCCTGAGATGTTGCATAAGAAAGTCTGATGTAATCGTCACAGCCAAACGCAATACCCGGCACTACCGCAACATTTGCGTATTCAAGAAGTGCTTCTGCAAGCGCCATAGAGCCGTTTATGACCGTGTCGTTTATCTTTTTGCCCTCGATAGCCGATATATCCACCATAACATAAAATGCACCCTTCGGAGTTTTGCACGAAATACCGTCAATGTCATTAATGAGCTTTACGATCAGATTTCTTCTTGCTTCAAATTCGCCTCGCATCTCATCCATAAACTCCTTCTCGTGACGCAGTGCGACAACGCTCGCATACTGTGCTATTGAATTGGGATTAGACGTTGAGTGCGACTGAAAGCTTGACATTGCCTTTATGACGTGTTCCGGAGCCGCCGCATAGCCTATTCTCCAGCCCGTCATGGCAAATGCCTTCGACATTCCGTTGACAACGATCGTATTCTCTTTTACTTCGGGTGAAATTTGCGCAATGCTGAAATGATGCTCGCCGTCATAAACGAGTTCCTCATATATTTCATCGGAAATTATCGTTAAATCGTGTCTTAAAGCAACTTCCGCCAGCGCTTCCAGCTCTTCTTTCTCATAGACAGCGCCGTTAGGATTATTCGGACTGTTAATAACAACGGCTTTTGTCTTTGGAGTTATGGCATTTTCAAACTGTTCAGCCGTCATTTTGAAATCCGTATCCTTTGTATCTACAAATACAGCCACACCGCCCGAGAGCTTTACCATTTCGGGATAGCTCAGCCAATACGGAGACGGAATTATAACCTCATCACCCGCATTGAGCAGAACTCTGAACGCATTGTAAAGAGAATGCTTTGCTCCGTTTGATACTATAATCTGAGACGGTTTATAATCGAGTCCGTTATCTCTTTTCAGTTTTTCGCAAATTGCTTCCTTCAATTCGGCTGTACCCGATGCAGGAGTATATTTTGTCACTCCGTTATGTATAGCTTCAATCGCCGCGTCCTTAATAAAATCGGGAGTATCAAAATCAGGCTCCCCTGCTCCGAACGCAATTACATCTCTGCCTTCTTTTTTAAGCTTTGCCGCCTTTGCACTTATTACGAGCGTCAGTGACGGTGACATACTGCTTGAACTGTCATTTAACCGTATCATATCATCAGCAATATTCTTGAAAAGAATACCCTTTCTTTACTATATTTTGCATAAAATAATTTCAGCACTTGCAATTTGTAATGATACCACAAAACATCAAAAAATGCAATAGTTTTATTTAAAAATTTCAAAAATCATTGTTATTTTGTTTTAAATAAATTCAAACACGCCTCGTATTGATATATTTTGTACGTAATTATTCAAATTCACACCACAAATACGTGTCCTTGCACGCATCGAACGGTTTCAAAAAAGAAATTTTATTTTCCGTTTCTTGCATAATCAACCACGATCCTATCTCCGAAAATGTTCGACATGGTGGAAAACAGATCGCTGTCGAAAAAGCCGTCGTCTGCACAAACACGTATTCTGACGGGAGCGGCTACAAGCAATATTCCGATGAGAAGGTCGTCTTTGTCTATGCCGTCCTTTTTTGCGGTTTCGTATAATGAAATATCTATCGGCGCATTGTTTCCGTCTGTAAGCGTATATCCGGTGCTGTCAACATTCACTTTCAATTCGTACAGCTTCGGATTTCTGTCGTCAACAAGATGCTGAAGTGTGGCAATAAATTCCATGTATTTGATTTCGTCCGATATACTTGCCAGCATAAAATAGGTATGCTCGCTTATACATTTCTTAAAATCGTCTATTCTGAATCTTATAAACGAGCTTACCGCAAATATTCCGCTTTCCAGCATATTCTCAAGTGCGCGCTTGTATATTGCCGTATACCAGCTTCGTTTTTTGTTGCCTTTAATCTCCGCCTTTAGCCTTGTTACAATACCCTCGTTTATCAGCCTGCAAACGGAATCCCTGTCAAGATATTCGCTGTGTCCTTCCAGCTCATATTCCACAATTTCTCTTATATATCTGCTCGGCATACTGAAAAGTATATAGCAAACAATAGTATCAACAGTCTTTTTTACGAGCTTAAGTACCTCCTTTTTCATTGTTCTCGCATAACGTTTTTTGCGCAAAGGAGTGACTGACAGCACAATATACTTTTCATTTTCTCTTCTGTCAACAGCAGCGAATGTAATGCTTTTCACAAGCTTTTCGGCAATTTCGCCGGCTATATCCGTTTTGTCTTTTTCTATGAGTAATTTAAGCATATTCCTCATTCCTTTCCGCTTCATTATATGCAATACGGGATTTTTATGTAATTACTCCTTTTTATTTTATTTTCGACATAAAGCGCTCCGTTGACAATGTGCTGTCTCTGTTGAATCTTTTCAGGCTGTACAGGCAGTCCTTGTCTCTTGTTATATAATTGAGTTTCTCATAGCACGACAGCGATGCTTTGAAGCCGAGCTCTTTCAAAAGCTCCTCCGACTCATCACATATGTATCCGTACGGATACGTAAATGTATTTGGCGTTATAGAGCATTTTTCCGTGAGAAGTATCTGCGTTCGCATTACGTCCGAACAGAACTTTGATTTGTACTCGTCATAGCTTTCGTTCGCCATTATTTTACAGCCCTTGCGCACCTTTGTGGAGTGCATTTCGTATGAGTGATTCTGAAATTCAACGTATCCCGATTCGGACATTTCCTTGATATTGTCCCACGTAAGATGCGCATACGACGGATTCAGGTCCATTGAATTGCTGAATATCTCGCTGTACGAGCCTACTATAGATACGACCGCTTTCATATCGTATTTAACAAGGAGCGGATACATATATACAAGATTGTTGTAATAACCGTCATCAAACGTTATTATAATAGGCTTTTCCGGAAGCTCCGTTCCCTCATATACATAGCTTATCAGGTCGCTCATAAATATACTTGTGTAGCCGTTGTTTTTTATCCATATCAGGTCGGCTTCAAACTGCTCCGGCGTCACTATGTACTTAGTTTGCACCTTTGCACTCTTTAATATACTATGGTACATTATTATCGGGAGCTTTATGCCGTCCTCTTCATTGACGGCAATGCTCGAGCCTGTTATTACTCCGCCTATTGCCGATGCCGCTAAAATCACAACCGCAAGCATGGCGATTACTCTTCTTTTTGCAAAAAAACATTTTATTTTTTCTATCATACCGTTCTCCTTCATTAACTTAAAAATATTTTTATAAATATTATGTAACAGACCGCTCATTTATGGCATAGAATGTAATGATAAAATAAAAACAGTACATAGCTTATAACTCAAGGAGGTTATTATCATGAAAGCATCTGAACTCAGACAAAAAGAAGTCATAAATATTAAAACAGGTAAGCGCCTCGGTAATATTATCGACTATGATATAGATTTGCGCTCCGGTCGCGTAACGGGCGTGTCTGTGCCCGTGCAAGGCAAATTTTCAATACTCGCTAAAAATGATCAGGATATATTCGTAGCATGGGAAAAAATAAAAAAAATAGGCGATGATGTCATTCTTATCGAAACCGAGGATTGATTCGGAATAAATCTTGCGCTATGATAATATATTTTATTGTCTGTATTAATCGGCAAAACGTACTGCAATGAAAGGATAAGCTTTTGCTTTGCACCGTAAAAGCAATAGTTCAAATTTTGATTATGAAAAGATTGATAAAATATATCGTAAGAGCCGTAATAGCCGCCGCTACTGCACTGCTCCTTACCTTGTTTAATGTCGGAATTACTCTCCCCGTTAATGTTCTTACCGTCGCTGCATCCGTTCTCCTCGGCGTGCCCGGAATAGTCTTGTCCGTAATCCTTTGTAATTATATTTTTTGAGGTTTTTCGGGGACTTTTGAAAAAGTCCCCGAGCCCGAAAACTTTAAACTGCTTTGCATCTGCTCATCTTCCCGCCGAGAGTATGG
>CAMEIT010000012.1 GCA_945918795.1 uncultured Clostridia bacterium
AAACAAAGAGAGTTGTTCATTACGACATGAACGATACTGCAAGCGGCAGAAAGTACGCTCTTAGAAATTATATGAATAATGCTCAGATTGGTCTGTCAATTGCTTCGTACACAACATCTGCAGAAGCTGCAAAGTGGTCTTCTGATATTCGTGAGGTTACAAACTGGAGAGTTTCTCCTGTTATGATTTCACAGGAAGGCAAGAAGTACTCAGTAATAGCATCTTCACAGATAGATACAACATGGTTTGCAATAGGCAACAGACTCGGTGAAGAATTTGCACTTCGTATCTGCGATATGCTTGCATATTCGGCATCTGACGATGGCTATATAAGATACTTCTTCGGAAAAGAAGGCGATCCGTTTGAGGATTCAGTTGAAGATGCAGGTAACTTTATATGGGTATACGATGAGGATTCAGGCGAAAAGAGAATGCGTTTTACCGTTGAAGACAGATTCGGCGGCACATCTGCTGATCCTGATTTCTGGAATGCAATCGATCCTCACTACTCACTCTTCCCGGACGGCGTTGACTGGGGTATGAACTGGGATTCGGCAGGCAACCTCGCTGACAAATACGGCGTTACGGATACAGGCTTCTATCCTTCATGGCGTAACTACAAGCTCGGCACAATCTTCTATGCAGACATTACATCATATCCGATGCAGATGACTGTATATTGGGAGAAGCAGGAAGCAATGGGTAAATACGATATGAAGAGCATCGAAGCTGTTAAGGGCGAAGCTGAGGCAAACAATACAATAATTTACAACGGCTTCTACAAGACACCTAAGGAAGCACTCGGCGGCGCAGAGAGCAAGGATATCGAGACAAAGATTTCAACAATAGCATCAATCGCTAAGCAGTTCACAATCGATTTCCTCAGCGGAAAGAAGACAGCAACACACTGGGATTCTTACATTAAGGACCTCAAGGCTGCAGGCTATGATGACGTTTACGAATTCTATAAGGCAACTGCATACAGCTTCCCGACACAAACAGTATCGGGTACTGAATCACAGTCATCAGTAAACGCAAAGAGATAATTATTAAGAAAAAGTAAACAAATCATAAAACCGGAGCGTACATTCCCGTACGTTCCGCTTTTTTTATAAATGTAAATGAAATATGAACAAAATCGAAAAAACAACTCTTAATTGTAAACAAACAATTAACTCTGTTGACATGAATCGCATAGTGTGATATTATATTATAACCCAATAAGTATTCGGCATTGCCGAACACTGAAAAATTATTCCTGGAGGAGTATATGAAAAAAGTATTATCATTATTGCTGGTAATCGCATTGTCAGTTACTCTGTTTGCGGGTTGCGGCAAAGATCCGACATCGGATCCGGGTTCATCAGCTGACCCAACGCCTACGCCGACAGGTGACACAATGAGAAGACCACACTATGCAGACGATCTCAGCGATGTAATAAGATTCAATCTCTACGATGAGGCTGATTTTATGACACGTTGGACCGACGTAAGCAGGGAATGGATGCTCAATAACTATCATTTGGCTATAAACAATTCAATACCGAATGTTTGGACAGGAGATACATTGAACCTTTCCGACGCTGACACAAGAAAGACATATAACACTGCTTTCTCGCAGTTGTTCCAAACGCAGGATACATATCCGGATTATATGCCTGCACTTCACGCAAATGCGGCAGGTTTGGACGCTTGCTTTAAGGATTTGTTCGATCACCTTGTAGACCTTAACCCATACATTGAGGAAGGCCAGATACTTCACGGTTATGTATCATGGGTTTGGGCAGGCGCAGAGGACTATTGGGAATCTGCAAAGAAGGTGTTTGAATCCGATGGCGCTCTTTATGCTTTGCCGAGAAGAGAAATGATGCCTACACAGACATATCTGTGCTATGCTGAAAAGCAGCTCAACGACATCAACTATCAGTTTGACAACCTCCCGACAACATGGGACGGCTTTGTTGATATGCTCAGAGCATTCAAGAACGTTTCAAGCGATAACGTTCCGTTTACACAGGACGGCGCAAGACTCGATACACTTCTCAAGTTCATTGCAACGACATACGGACTTGACTTTAACCTGGATTTCTCATGGACGACCAAGAACGGCGAACCGCTCTGGACATATTATTGGGATGAATATCTCCAGATTCTCCAGAGAGCAAACGAGCTTGCTGCGGAAGGCCTTGTTTATACAGACTCTGTTGAAACAAAGAGAGTTGTTCACTACGACATGAACGATATGGCAAGCGGCAGAAAGTACGCTCTCAGAAATTATGAGAAAAATGCAAAGTACGGTTTGTCAATAGCTTCATACACAACACCTGCAACGGCTGCAATGTGGGCTTCCGATATTACAGAGCAGACAGATTGGAGAGTTTCTCCTGTTATGATTTCGCAGGAAGGCAAAGAGTATTCCGTAATAGGAACTTCACAGATCGACACATCATGGGTTGCAATAGGCAACAGACTCGGTGAAGAATTTGCACTGCGTATCTGCGATATGCTCGCTTACTCTGCAACTGACGAAGGCTATATAACATACTTCTTCGGCAAGGAAGGTATTCCTTTTGCAAATTCAGTTGAAGAAGCAGGTAACTACATTTGGGTAGATGATGAGGATTCAGGCGAAAAGAGAATTCGCTTTACAGTTGCAGACAGATTCGGCGGCCCGTCTTCAGAACCTGATTTCTGGCTCGGCCTCGATTCTCATTACGGTATGTTCCCGGATGGCGTAAATTATGAAATGTCATGTGAAGCTGCCGGCAACCTCGCTGACAAGTACGGTATTACAGACATAGGCTTCTATCCGTCATGGCGTAACTTCAAGCTCGGTACTATCTGGTTTGCAGACATTACATCATATCCGATGCAGATGACTGTATATTGGGAGAAACAGGAATCGATGGGAAGATACGATATGAAGAGCATCGAAGCTGTTAACGGTGTGGCTGAATCAAATAACACTGTAATTTACAACGGTTTCTACAAGACTCCTAAGGAAGCACTCGGTGCTGAGAGTAAGGATATTGAGACAAAGATTTCAGACTTGTCTGCAATCGCTAAGCAGTTCACAATCGACTTCCTCAGCGGAAAGAAGACAGCAACACACTGGGATTCTTACATAAAGGATCTTAAGTCTGCAGGCTATGATGATGTTTACGAGTTCTATAAGGCAACAGCATACAGCTTCCCGACATCAACAGTATCGGGCACTGAATCACAGTCATCCGTAAACGCAAAAAGATAATAAGTAAATATTGACTTATATTAACACTTAGAACGGAGCATACATTGTTGTGCTCCGTTTTTTATAAATGAATAAACTGTTAACAAAAAACATCGATTTAATCTCATTTGTAAAATATTTTAAATAAATACTGAAATAATGTTGACATGTTTTATTTCATGTGATATTATAGTAAAAGCTTTCTGAGTGTTCGCGACTTTCGAACGCTCAAATTTATTTAACGGAGGAGTATATGAAGAAAGTATTATCAATCCTATTGGTAATCGCATTGTCAGTCACACTGTTTGCGGGCTGCGGAGAGAAGCCGTCATCAAATCCTGATTCATCGGCTGACCCGACGCCTACACCGACGAGTGACACAATGAGAAGACCGACATATTCGAATCAACTCGACGATGTCATAAGATTCAATCTCTACGATGAGGCTGATTTTATGACACGTTGGACAGACGTAAGCAAGGAATGGATGCTCAATAATTATCATTTGGCTATAAACAATTCTATACCGAATGTATGGACATCTGATACATTGAACCTTTCCGATGCCGACACAAGAAAGACGTATAACACCGCTTTTGCACAGCTGTTCCTTACGCCGGATACATATCCGGATTATATGCCTGCGCTTCACGCAAATGCGGCAGGTACGGACGCTTGCTTTAAGGAGCTGTATGATTACCTTGTAGACCTCAATCCTTTCATTGAGGAAGGTCAGATACTTCACAACTATGTATCATGGGTTTGGGCAGGTGCAGAGGACTATTGGGAATCTGCAAAGAAGATGTTCGAGGTTGACGGAGCGCTTTACGCTTTGCCGAGAAGAGAAATGATGCCTACACAGACATATCTGTGCTATGCCGAAAAGCTTCTCAACGACGTTAACTATCAGTTTGACAACCTCCCGACAACATGGGACGGCTTCGTTGATGTACTCAGAGCATTCAAGAACCTCTCAAAGGATAACATTCCTTTCGTACAGGACGGAGCAAGACTCGATACGCTCTTGAAGTTCATTGCTTCAACATACGGTCTTGATTTTAACATGGACTTCTCTTGGACAACCAAGAACGGCGAACCGCTTTGGACATATTATTGGGATGAGTATCTCCAGATTCTCCAGAGAGCAAACGAGCTCGCTGCAGAAGGCCTTGTTTACACAGACTCGGTTGAAACAAAGAGAGTCGTTCACTACGACATGAACGATACAGCAAGCGGCAGAAAGTATGCTTTGAGAAATTATGCAACAAATGCTGCTATGGGCTTGTCCGTTGCATCTTACACAACGTCTGCTCAGGCTGCAATATGGTCTTCTGACCCGAGAGCTGTTACAGATTGGAAGGTTTCACCTGTAATGATTTCTCAGGAAGGCAAGCAGTACTCATTGATAGGATCTTCACAGATCGACACATCATGGGTTGCAATAGGCAACAGACTCGGTGATGAATTTGCACTTCGTATTTGCGATATGCTTTCATATTCCGCAAGTGATGAAGGCTACCTCAGATATTTCTTCGGCAAAGAGGGCGATCCTTTTGCTGATTCAGCTGAAGAAGCAGGTAACTACATCTGGGTATATGATGAAGATTCAGGCGAAGACAGAATCCGTTTTGCAGTTGCTGACAGATTCGGCGGCGTAAATGAGGACCTTGACTTCTGGAAGACAGTCGATGAGCATTATGCTATGCTTGACAAGAACATTAACCTCGGCGAAGCAGAGTGGGACGAATCAGGCAACCTCGCTGACAAATACGGCGTTACGGGAACAGGCTTCTATCCGTCATGGCGTAACTTCAAGCTCGGAACTATCTGGTATGCAGACATTACATCATATCCGATGCAGATGACTGTATATTGGGAGAAGCAGGAAGCAATGGGCAGAGGCGACATGAAGAGCATTGAAGGCTTGACATCAGTTGCCGAATCAAATAACTCTGTAATTTACAACGGCTTCTACAAGACACCTAAGGAAGCACTCGGCGCAGAGAGTAAGGATATTGAGACAAAGATTTCAGATCTTTCCTCGATCGCTAAGCAGTTCACAATCGACTTCCTCAGCGGAAAGAAGACGGCTACACACTGGGATTCTTACATTAAGGATCTTAAGACTGCAGGCTATGATGACGTTTACGAATTCTATAAGGCAACAGCATACAGCTTCCCAACATCAACAGTTTCGGGTACTGAGTCTCAGTCATCGGTAAACGCAAAAAGATAATAAGCTGTAATAATATTACAGTACGTCAAATCAAAAGCGGAGCATACTTCAATGTATGTTCCGCTTTTTGTTAAAAATGTTAAAAATCACAAATTAACAAATATATTGCAAATTTTAAATAAAAAACAAGAAAACCATTGACACATATGCACTAATGTGGTATTATAATAACAGTAAGTATTGTATAATACTAAAACTATATTATGGAGGATTATATGAAGAAAGTATTATCAATTTTATTGGTAATCGCATTGTCAGTCACGCTGTTTGCGGGTTGCGGCAAAGATCCTACATCGGATCCCGGCTCAACAGTTGACCCGACGCCTACGCCGACGGGTGAAACAATGAGAAAACCTCAGTATGGCGAAATAATAAGATTCAATCTTTATGATGAGGCTGATTACATGACACGCTGGACAGACGTAAGCAAGGAATGGATGCTCAATAACTATCAATTGGCTATAAACAATTCAATACCGAATGTTTGGACAGGAGATACATTGAACCTTTCCGATGCTGACACAAGAAAAACATACAACACTGCTTTTGCACAGCTGTTCCTCACGCCGGATACATATCCGGATTATATGCCTGCGCTTCATGCAAATGCGGCAGGTACGGACGCTTGCTTTAAGGACTTGTATGATTATCTTGTAGATCTCAATCCTTTCATTGAGGAAGGACAGATACTTCATGGCTATGTTTCATGGCTGTGGGAAGGCGCAGAGGACTATTGGGAATCTGCAAAGAAGGTGTTCGAGGTTGACGGAGCACTTTACGCTTTGCCGAGAAGAGAAATGATGCCTGTACAGACATATCTGTGCTATGCTGAAAAGCTTCTCAACGATATTAACTATCAGCTTGATACGCTTCCGACAACATGGGACGGCTTCGTTGATATTCTCAGAGCATTCAAGAACCTCTCAAGTGATAACATTCCTTTCGTACAGGACGGAGCAAGACTTGATTCACTCTTGAAGTTCATTGCTTCAACATACGGTCTTGATTTTAATATGGACTTCTCATGGACGACAAAGAACGGCGAACCGCTCTGGACGTATTATTGGGATGAATATCTCCAGATTCTCCAGAGAGCAAACGAGCTTGCGGCTGAAGGACTTGTTTACACAGATACTGTTGAAACAAAGAGAGTTGTTCATTACGACATGAACGATACTGCAAGCGGCAGAAAGTATGCTTTGAGAAATTATAAAACAAATGCGTCTATGGGCTTGTCTATTGCATCTTACACAACATCAGCTCAGGCTGCAATATGGTCTTCTGACCCGAGAGCCGTTACAGATTGGAAGGTTTCTCCTGTAATGATTTCTCAGGCCGGAAAGCAGTTCTCATTGATAGGAACATCACAGATCGATACATCTTGGGTTGCAATAGGCAACAGACTCGGTGAGGAATTTGCTCTTCGTATTTGCGATATGCTTGCATACTCCGCATCAGATGAAGGCTACCTCAGATACTTCTTCGGTAAGGAAGGCGTTCCGTTCGGTTCTTCAGCTGAAGAAGCAGGTAACTACATCTGGGTATACGATGAGGATTCAGGTGAGCAGAGAATCCGCTTTACTGTTGAAGACAGATTCGGCGGAGTGCCGGCAGATCCGGATTACTGGATAAGCCTCGACGAGCATTTTGCGGCATTCACAAAGACAGGCGTTACAGGTGAAATGTGTTGGGACGAAGCGGGTGACCTCGCTGATAAATACGGCGTTACGGGCACAGGCTTCTATCCGTCATGGCGTAACTTCAAGCTCGGTACTATCTGGTATGCAGACGTTACATCATATCCGATGCAGATGACTGTATATTGGGAGAAGCAGGAAGCAATGGGCAGAGGCGACATGAAGAGTATCCAGGGTATAAGAGCGATTGCCGATTCAAATAATACGGTAATTTACAACGGCTTCTACAAGACACCTAAGGAAGCACTCGGCGCAGAGAGCAAGGATATTGAGACAAAGATTTCAGACCTTTCTTCAATTGCAAAGCAGTTCACAATAGACTTCCTCAGCGGAAAGAAGACGGCAACACACTGGGATTCTTACATTAAGGACCTTAAGACTGCAGGCTATGATGACGTTTATGAATTCTATAAGGCAACGGCATACAGCTTCCCGACATCAACAGTTTCGGGTACCGAATCACAGTCATCGGTAAACGCAAAGAGATAATATAATACGATTCTCGTATCCGACGGATGAAATAATTCCGTCGGATTTTTTTATCCCAAAAATCAAAAAAATAAACATTGCTTGTCAAAATCGTTTATTTGTGGTATACTAATTAAAATGCGGCTTGCATTGCGGCTGCGGACATTTTCTTTTGACGTAATATTATTCGGAGGAAAAGCTTTTTTGTGTACTTAAACACGGGGCTTATTGTATTTTTAATGGAAACATCGATAATTATATACGAACATATATGGTGTTTTGCTTTGGTGATTGCGGTTGTCGGCGCGATTTTTTATTTTATACGTGTCTTGAAAACGAGCTACTGCGGCGAAGATGAAAATTGTGAATATATAGGCAAATTTTATGAAAAAGGCGAGCCTTCTTTCAGACTCAAGCCTCAAAAGAACGAATTGAAGCCGATATTGATCCTGATAGGAATCTATTTTGCCGTGCGAATATCGACAACGGCATTGGCATTTGTTATCAAATCGGTTATAGCAGAGGATTACACGTTCAAGCTTACGGATTTGTTTGTTGAACTGACAAAATGGGATTCGCATCATTACATCGGAATTGCAGAAAAAGGTTACCAAAACGAGGGCGATCCGCGTTTCCACATAGTTTTTTATCCGCTGTATCCTTTGATAGTGAGAGGGCTTTCGTATTTGTTCGGAGGCAGTGTAAGAGTGGCGGCTTTTGTTGAACCGAATATTTTTATGGCGCTGTCAATAGCGGTAATGTATAAGCTTTTGAGAATCGATTTTTCACAAAAAACGACGATTACGGCTATATTGCTTCTCATATTCAATCCGTTCGCATTTTTCTTTTCACTGCCGTTTACGGAATCAACGTTCTTGTTTTTGTCACTGCTGTTCATGTTCATGCTGAAAAAAGAAAATTGGCTTGCCGCCGGAATTTGCGGATTCTTTGCGGCGCTGACAAAGAATTTCGGCTTGATATTCATAATTCCGTACGGAGTGCATCTGATTACGGTTGCGTGCAAGAGACATTACAAGGCAAAAGATTTTATTTCAAAGCTCCTGCCTGCTTTTCTGGTGCTTGCGGGCTTCGGTGTTTACCTTATTATAAATAAGGTGGTAACGGGGAATTGGTTCCAATTCATGATATACCAGAAGGAGCATTGGTATAACGAAATATCATGTATACTGAAAAACGTGACAAATCATTTCAGGTGGTTTATTTCGGAGAATGCTTCTCCGGACAAAAAGTGGTTCTTGTGGTTCGGAAATGTGTCGGCGGCTGTTCTGACAATGACGGCTGTTTTCATAAAGCACAAAAAAATGCCGTTCTTGTATAACATATATGCCCTTGCATATTTGTTCCTCACGCTGACGGTAAGCTGGCTTTTGAGCGGCGCGAGATATTTGATGGCATCGTTCCCGGCGTATATTGCATATGCACTCGCACTTGATGATTACAAGTGGCTGAGGTGGACGGTGATTGCGGTGGAGTATATTCTCGGAATTGCAGTAATGACGGCGTTTCTCATGAATGCCTATATAATGTAAAAATCAAAGACGTCTGCTTACAATAAACACGGTAAGCCGACGCCTTTTTTGATTATGCTGTTCATACTCTCGTGATGATCGTGACGTTCTGCGATGCTTCTCCTGTTTCGTCTACGACGATTTTCAGTATTTTTGTCGCCTGCGCAGATGTAATCTGTTCTGCTTTGATTACTATATTCACCGAACCTTCTTCAACAAACGCTATGACATCCTCAAAACCCTTTGCTTTTATAAGGTTTTCAATTTTGAGTTCCTTCTCCATTAAAGACGCAATCTCGAGCAGACGTTCTTCGGCTTCCTTTTTTACGGCACTGTCTGAGTTCTGGTTATCTGAAACCGTCTGAACGTAACGCATTTCCATATCCCTTATGCTTTGACGGTTTGTGCGGTACGCTTCAAAGTAGTTCGACTGTGCCGATACGCTTGTATTACTGCTCTCATCGGGTGTGTTTGTGTTGCTGCCTGTGGAATCGGGATTGGAATCGCCCTGATTTGCGGCAGGGTCCTGTGCCGAGGGAATATCAGGGATTTCATTCTGACTTCTTGTATATATGTAGTTTGCACTTCCTAAAATTACCAGACACATCACAAGACTTACTATAACAATTCCCCTTTGTTTAGTAAAGTAACTCCAATTGATTTTCATAAAATGCTCCTTTCAGATTTATGTATTTATATCATATTTTGATATACGTTTAATTATTACCCATTTCAAAAATTTTTACCTGACGTGCCTCAATGCCGAGTACGGTTTGCACAGACTGCTGTATTTTGATTCGTACTTCAAGATTATCAGCACCCTCGGCTATGACAATGGCACCGAGTGGCTTTGATGTTGCCGCATTGCTTTCGGCTGAGACCGGTTCGGCATCGTATGTTATCATTACATCTACTTTGCCCACACCGTTTATTTTGCTCAATATGTTCTCAAGCCTTACTTCAAGCTCGGTTGAAACGTCTGTTGAGGGGGACGGCGCATCGGGCGTATTTTTGTATGCGTACGTATCCTTGTTTTTGTTTATATACACGCCGACGGCAAACATTGCAATAATAACGACGGCACATATTGCGGCGTCCTTTTTACTGAATTCCTTGAACGTATCCGAGACTTTCTTAAAAAAACCGTTGCTCATTTTTCTCCTCCTTTGTTTTAGTGATTCTGTAAATATATATTCACATAATCCGCCGATATACCTGTTTTGGCGCAAATTAATTTTTTTGCCGCATCAGCATCGCCGTCGCTTATGTAATCGTTGAACGTTACATATATTCGGTATACATTGTTTTCATGCCTGTATGTACGCACAGTAAATGAATACTTGCCGAATTCATCATTGAGTATGTTTTGCACATATTTTTCCAGAGAGCTTGCGGAATAGCCGTTCCATATCCGTTCTACCTTTTCGCGGTAGCTGTTGTCGGTATTTGTGTAATTCATTTCAAGCGAAACGCTCCAATCGGAATTTATGAGCTTTGCCGTAGGCTCGGCAAGTGCCGCGACAATGGCAAGCCCAAGAATCAGATGCACGTACGGCTTGAATTTTTCTGACGTGATAAGCATATCGCATAAGAAACAGAGTATAGCTATACCTGTTAAAATTTTTATTGCCGAGTAAAATGTATCCATGGTCACCTATATTCCTATGAGCGTGTTTCCCACAGCGGTTATTACAGACAAAAGCATGAAGAAAAGCACTGATGCCGTCATGACGCAGAGAAACACTGTCCCGTATATTTTGCCGATGTCGCAAAGACAGCCGGATATTCTTGTTTCGCCTATGAGCGATGCCAAAAACGCGGTTATTCTGTATACGACGGATATTGCAAGCAGATAAACGGCAGGAGCAATACATATGGAAAGCAGAATTATCATGCTTATGCCGCCGAGCACGTTTTTCATTATGACGGCACAGCCCGTAACGACATCAAAGCTTTTTGATAAGAAAGAGCCGCCGTACAGCGAAAACGATGAGAGCGTATATTTTACAGCCTTTACCGAAATGCCGTCAAGAGCCGATGACGTGAGCTTTTGTATGGATATTATCCCGAAAAAGAGCGTAAACATTATTCCTATTATCCAGTCCGCAAGCTTTTTTATACTGCCGGATATTTCGGAAAACGTATTGCATTTGGATACATTGTAGGCTATCGAAAGCACTGCAGAAGAACTCAGGAGCGGAATGATTATGCAGTTTATGAGCTTGACTGTCAGCTCGACTATCATAATCACGCTCGGTCGGAGAATCTGGGAGGAGGCCGCCGATTGTATGGCTGTAACGAGAGACATGAGCACGGGAAGCGATTTATCGATGAAGTCAGACATATTGTTTACCGCACCGACCCCACGGCTTATTACATCGGCAAAGCTTTTTATTATAAGCCCGACAGCACAGCAGAATAATATATTTGATGCAGCGGCGGATATATTTCCTTTGAATATGCTTTTGGAGAATTTCTCGAGTACGGCTGACATGGCGGCGATGCCGAAGAGAATTGCGGCAAGATTCATATGTGATTTCAGCGCTGCAATAAAATCGGCAAATACGGCATTTATGAATCCGTCAAATGATATAACGGCATCTCCCGCAATAAGCTTTTTTATGTATTCTGTAATACTGCCGCTTGCGGAAGTAATGCTTTCAAAAAATTCATTGTCCGATATGAATCTCTGCCACGGGGCGAGGTCAATGCTTTCAAGCGACTCTTCCATTACGGACGTTATATCAACGGTATCTCCCTCTTCGTATGCGAGGCACCTGATTGGAATTACGGCGAGCGCAAAAAGCGCAAAAAATAACATTACGGTTTTCTTCATATGTTTTATCCGTTTATGATAATATTGAAAAGATTGAGTCCAGCATATCTGTTATTATGGGCAGAGCGAGTGCAAGAATTATTATTCTTCCTGCCGATTCAACCTTTGAGGCAATGGACGTTTGTCCTGCATCGTTGCATATTGACGCGGCAAATTCGGCAATAAAGCTTATTCCGACGACCTTTGCCAATGATGAAAGTATTTCGCTTTTTATTCCGGAGCGCTGTGCTATATCGGAAAATGCAGATAATGTTTCCGAAATAGGATTGACGAGATACAAAATTATAATTATTCCGAATACTGTGCTTATCAAAACCGCAAAATCGGGCTTAAGCTCTTTTATCGAGAGAATAAGCAGTACGGTTACTATCGCAAGCAGTGAAATGAGAACAATATCCATACGTCACAACTGAAACAATGTTCTCAGCGTTGTGAAAAGGTCGCTGATAAGCTCCACGACTGTCAAAAGAACGATTATTACGCCCGTAAGCGTCACAAGAGTTGCAATTTCCGATTTGTCCGCTTTTACAAGCACCTGATTCAGTACGGCGAGAAGTATGCCTATCGCCGCGATTCTGAATATGATTTCAATTTGCATTTGTTTTCCTTTCTGAAAAACAGGCATGGCACCGATATAAACAGATGTTATTGAATAATGTATGCCGTGTTTTTTATATAATAAGTATTGCCGCGCCGATACCGACTAACAAACCTACTTTTTTGCAAAGCGGTGCGTCTTTTTCCTTTTTGATCTGCGCTTCGTTTTTGTATTTTTGAACAGTGATTATCGTAATGTCAAAATTTTTTCTTATTTCGGCTTCTTCGGACTGTGATATTGCTTCAAAAAGCCTTGAAAGGCTCATTTTTATTTCCGAATTATAGGGAGAGCCATCTATTGCTTCCGAAAAAACGCCGTCTGTGCGACGGATTGTCAGCTTTTCGGAAATATCTCGGAAGAGGGGACATTTTTTGTCAAGCTCTCCGTTTACTATTGCTTCATGAAGTCCCGATGAATATGTGCAGATGTGGTTTTTAAGCGTTTCAAGCGTATCATACAATTCACTTAAATTTTTAAGCTCTGCCGACATACGCGCTGCTGCTATGCACCCGATTAAAAATCCTGTCAAAATGCTTATTCCGCTCAAAACAATATTCATTTCGGATTTCCCTTTCATGAAAACTTGTGTAACATCGGGAATCGGACAAAGAAATTCACAATTTTATGACCTCTTCGATCGTTCCTATGCCGTTTGATCTGCCGAGCAATATTACTCTTTTGATTATGCCGCAATCAAACAGCTCTCTTGCACTCTGCCTTTTCTTTGCGCTTTCAATGCTGTCTGCGTGCATAGCCGCAACAAAGCTCACACCGCACACTGCGGCTTCCATAAGTGCCTTGCAATCGTTACTGCCGCCTATTTCATCGGTTATTATTACGTCGGGCGCCATGCTTCTCACAGCCATTGCAATGCCCTCGGGCTTCGGACAGCCGTCAAGTACATCTGTGCGCTTGCCTGTGTCAAATTGCGGAACTCCGCAATAGCATGAGGCTATTTCGCTCCGCTCGTCTATTATTGCAACGTTTACGTAATTTCCGAGACTTCGGGCAATATCTCTGAGCAAGGTTGTTTTTCCCATCATCGGCGGAGAAATTATGAGTGTGCTGAATACACTGCCATTGCTGTATATGTCGTTGAATATTTTCTCTGCACAGCCGCGGTATTCATGTGCTATCCTTATATTTATGCTGTTTATATTGCGCTGAAATTCAATATTGCCGTTTTTTATTATAACTTCTCCCGCAATACCTGCGCGGCAACCGTACTTAAGAGGAATAAATCCCTTGCTGATCTTTTCTTTTACGGAATTCATTGAGTAGTCGCACAAAAGGTTCATTACCAACGCAATATCCTCTGCGGATACGCTTGATTCATTTTCGGCAAAAATACATTTATCGCCGAGCTCCACTGCAACAGGCTTGCCTGAACGCAATCTTATTTCTTTGATGCAGGCTTTTTTGCTTTCGGGAAGCGTGTCGATATATCGGGAGAACCTTACGGGCAGGAATTCCTTTATATAGTCAAGGGCACTTTCCATGGCAGTACATTGCCTCACTTTGAGTGTTTTGTTATATAGTATGATTGGAGGAGAGGTATAAGAACGAAAATATTTTTTTAAATGTATTGCAAATTTTCTGTTGATATATTAAAATATATATGTATGTAATTATATTTTGGAGGATACATATTGTATGAATAATTATTTGCATGAGTCTGTGCCTGCAGAACGCTGGCTTGACGCATACCCGCTCGGAAACGGTCACATTGGTGCAATGGTATACGGCGGCGTTGATTCGGATAAGATAAAAATGAATGACGATACGCTTTACAGCGGCAAAAAAATGTGCGCCGACGCACCTGATGCGGCGGCTCATATTGATGAGATAAGACGACTTATTCTTGAGGACAAAAACAAAGAAGCGTATGACGCTTGCGGAAAATATCTCCTCGGCAATCCTTTGTTTGTTCGCTCCTATCAGGAGGTCGGTAATCTTATAATTGATAATAACAATACGGGCAGCATTGAGAACTACAAACGTACTCTTGATATGAGAACGGGAATTGCCGATGTTGTATATACTCAAGACTCGGTAAAAATCAAAAGAGAATATTTTATATCATTTGATAAGGACGTAATGTTCGTAAAGACAACAGCCGAAAAAAATGTTCTTGACATGACGGTGGGATTTGAAAGAGGCGCAGATTCATCAATAAAGTCATATGATAATTATATAATGCTCAACGGTCAGCTTGTTGACCTTCCGACAGACATTCAGGGCGAGGGCGGAAGCAATATGCGCTTTGCGGCGGCAATAAAGGTATTTTCAGACGGCGAAAGGAAGCTTGACAAAGCGACAAACAAGATTTCCGTTTCGGGAGCTTCTTATGTTACGGTTGTATATACATCTCATACAGATTATGATTTCAGCGAGCTGAGCCTTGACAGAAATATTGAGCCTCTCGATGAAGCAATGCGCAAGGTCAATGCAATAGACGATGCTAAGTATGACGAGTACACAGCCGAAGCGGCTGAAGCATTATCAAAGCTTTACGACAGAGTTGCTCTGAAGCTTACAGATGACGAGTCTGATTTTGATGTTACCGAGCTTCAGGCTCTTGCACGTGAGGGAAAGCACGTTGAAGCGCTTGTGGAAAAAACGTTTAATTTCGGACGTTATCTTCTCATTACATCGTCTACTCATCCGGGAACATTGCCTGCAAATCTTCAGGGCATATGGGGCGAGGGATACGATATGCCGTGGAATGCGGACTTCCACACGAACATAAATCTCCAGATGAACTATTGGCCGGCTCATGTATGCAATCTTGCGGAAACGGCTGAATTACTCAATGATTTCCTCGAGAAATTGGCAATACCGGGTGCCGAAACGGCAAAGAATATGTATAACGCCGGCGGCTGGACGTTGCATCATCTTGTAGACTGCTTCGGAAAGACGTGTCTGCATGACGGGGTTTGGGGTGCAACGCCTCTGAGCGGTCCGTGGCTTGCAAGACATTTGTGGGAGCATTATGAGTATACGGGCGACATCGACTTCCTTAAAGACAAAGCATATCCGCTGATTGAGGGCGCGTGCAGATTCCTCCTCGACTACATGATAGACGACGGAACGGGACGACTTGTTACGGCTCCGAGTGCTTCACCCGAAAACGCATTCATGCTCAACGGCGAAAGAACATATCTTACTTATTCGTCAACAATGGACGTTGAGATCATTTTGGACTTGTTTGATAAAATGGTTGCGGCGGCAAAGGTGCTCGGCAGAGAAGACGATGCTATAATAAATGAAATAAAAGAAGCTCTCCCGAGACTGCCTAAGCTTAAGGTTTCCGAGAAGTTCGGCAATCTCTGTGAATGGATAGAGGATTATGAGGAGACAGAGCTCGGACACAGACACGTTTCGCACTTGTACGGTTTGCATCCTGCCGATGTTATAACACGTAAGGACCCTGTTATATATAAGGCGGCAAGAAAGGCAATAGACAGACGTCTTGAAAACGGCGGTGCGGGAACAGGCTGGTCAAGAGCATGGACGATAAACTTCTTTGCGAGATTCCATGACGGCAATTCGGCATACAATCACGTTTCCGAATTTGTAAAGAAGTGCTGTGAGAACAATTTGTTCGATATGCACCCACCGTTCCAGATCGACGGCAATTTCGGCTTTACGGCGGGCGTTGCCGAAATGCTCCTGCAGAGCCATGACGGAGAAACGTGCAACAGAATTATTTCGATTCTTCCTGCACTTCCGGATGCTTGGAAAAACGGCTATGTAAAGGGACTCAAAGCAAGAGGAAATATTGAAGTTGATATTGAATGGAAAAACGGCAAGGCTGTGAGAATTGCTTTCAGACCTGCTCATGATATAAAGATAAAGGTGGAATACGACGGTATTTTCGCAATGAAGCATGACTTTGAAGTCAAAGCTGAAGACGGCATTGCAGTGTTCGATGCGTGCGCGGGAAGCGAGTACGTATTCACCGCATAACAGTGAAAATGGAACACGGGATTTATTCATATACGGATAAATCCCGTATTTTTTTATGGAAAAATATGTATGAAAAAATTTGTTAAATTACCGCATTTTGTATTGACACGGCAATTGATTTGTGATATAATGCAACCGCCTGTGAACGGCAAATCCGAACCGCATTTTGCGGACGGCAATTATGAAAGGAGCAGATTTGTTTTATAACTCAGCACAGTATCTGACTGATGCCGGAAGAGAATAAAATGTATCGGATATTATGAGCGATATTCATTTTGTGATATTTCACCGACATGGGTAGGATTCTGTTAAAAATGTAAAATAAATCGTAAAGGTGTATTATGGAAGCAGAACTCTTCTCTCCGTATATAGTTGATATATTGGTAGGGGAAGGAATGAGACCGGAGAGCGTACTGCTTACAGCTTGCTGTGACAGATCTCTTGACGACAAGTTTGAAGATACATATGTTTTCCTATGTATTGACAAGGTTGGCTTTCTGACAGTAGAGTATGATAAGCAGGTAAGTAAGGTTTATAATGGATTTGTTTTGAAAAAAGGTAAAAAACAATCCGACGAAAAAAGTAATATTCCTTGCAGGAAGAAAAGATACCTTCAGTATAAACTGAGCGATATTAAAGAGCTGAGACTTGTTAATCTCGTTGCTTCAGGTGAACTGTTTGTTAAGTTTGAAGACGAAACAAAAGAAACGCTGGCAGTTTCCGCTTATACGAACGCCTGTGTTTCGGATCTTGCGAAAATTTCCCGCGCTATTGACAAAATAAAGAAAACAGGAACTCTAAATTTTGCGGAGTTCAAGGATAAGGATGATGAAATCTGCTGCCCCAAGTGCGGCATGATGTATGTTGATAAGGTGCGCAAGGTGTGCCCGCGTTGCGCAAACAGAAAGTCTACCTTCACACGCTTGCTGAAGCTTGTTCCGAAGTATAAAAAGAACGTTATAATTGCCGCGATAATGACGTTGATTGTAAGCTTGCTCGGACTTGTTCAGCCGTATATGTCGGGTACCATTCTTTTTGATAAGGGTCTCAATGCCGAATCGGGCGGATTCTGGTACGGCAAGGTCGGCCTTATAGTCGGTATTATAGTTCTTACATATCTTCTTTATACGGTTCTGACCGCTATACTGAATATAAACATGAATACCATGGCTCAGAACATGATGTATGACTTGAAGCTTGATATATTCAAGTCGTTCCAGACAATGTCAATGGGCTTCTTCACAAAGAACCGTATCGGCGGCATCATGAACAGAATCAATAACGATACGACTGCTGTTGCAAGATTCTTCATAAGCGGTATTCCGTTTTTGATGATAAGCATAATTCAGTTTATCGGAGGATTGGTAATGCTCATAAAGCTCAATCCCAAAGTAATTATTCTTGCGGCACTCCCTGCATTTGTTATTATTGTTATACTCAAAGCAACAAATAAATATATGTGGAGATTGTACCAGAAGGCATGGAACATAGGTTCAAAGCTTACATCGAGCGTAAGCGACAGCTTGAGAGGTGTTAAGGTCGTAAAGGCGTTCGGTAAGGAAAAGGACGAGATAAGCAGATTTGAAAAAATCAATCAGAAGTGCTTCAAGATAAATTATAAGCTTTGCTACACGACAAACCTGCTCAATCCTATTTACAGCCTTGTTATAAGCATAGTAACATACGGTATCTGGATCATAAGCGGTATGGAAATCGTTAACGGAGCTACGGGTATGTCTTACGGTGTTCTTGCAAGTACGCTTTCATATTTCGGCATGATGCTCACGCCTATACAGTCATTCTCGAGCTTTATGGAATGGTGGAGAAACGCAATGAACTCCGCACAGAGAATGTATGACCTTATTGACGTTGACCCTGACGTAAAGGAATCAAATCATCCCGTTGTTATGGATAAGGTCAAGGGCGATATTAATATTAAGAATGTAAGCTTCGGATATGAACCTAACAATACAATACTCAAGAACCTGAACGCGGATATTAAAGCAGGTGAGATGATAGGTATTGTAGGCCATTCCGGTGCGGGAAAGTCAACGCTTATTAACCTTATTACGAGAATGTACGATGTTGATGAAGGCTCGATAAGCATTGACGGCTATGATATTAAGGATATTGCCATGAGAACATTGCGTGACAATATCGCTCTCGTAACTCAGGATACGTATATTTTCCAGGGAACAGTGCTTGAAAATATAGCATACGCAAATCCCGAGGCAAAAAGAGAGGACGTTATTGCCGCTGCAAAAATTGCAAAAGCACATGACTTTATTGAAGCAATGCCTGAAGGCTATGATACAATGGTTGGCGCCGGCTACAGAAGTATGTCCGGCGGTGAAAGACAGAGAATTTCTATTGCAAGAGCTATTCTCATAAATCCGAGAATACTTATTCTGGATGAGGCTACTGCGGCTCTTGATACCGAAACGGAAATGAGCATTCAGGATGCGCTCGATAATCTGACAAACGGCAGAACAACGCTTGCTATTGCTCACAGACTTTCGACTCTCAGAAATGCAGACAGACTTATTGTTATAGAAAACGGTGAAATTACGGAAATGGGTACTCACAGTGAGCTTGTTAAGAATAAGGGCGTATATTACAGACTTATGCTTAAACAGGCAGAGGCTCTGAAAACTAAAGGCGTTTGATTTATAAAGGAGAAAAAATATGAGTGAAAGCATTATAGATTCGGTAGACATAGATTACATAGATCCAAAAGAAGCTAAATTCAATATAACAGAAAATCATATTCTTACATTAGACCTTAACGGAGTACATTATCCGTGTGTTCAGCTGCACAGATCGTTTCCGTTCACAAATCCGGATCAATACATATCGGTAAGAGACGATGATGACAGCGACAAGGACGAGGTAAGAGAAATAGGTAACGACAAGAAAAAAGAAATCGGCATAATCCGCGACTTGAACGAGTTTGATGCGGTAACAAGAAAGATTCTCGACAAGTATCTTGAGCTGCGTTATTTCGCACCGGCAATAATAAGAATCATATCGATACGCGAGGAGTTCGGTTACAGATATTGGACAGTTGAGACAGACAAGGGCGTGTGCAAATTCACAACTCGTCTCGGCAGAGGTACGGTAGTAACGGTAGGCTCGGGCGACAAGGTAATGATTTACGATGTTGACGGAAACAGATTCCAGATACCGAGCTTCTCGCAGATAGAGTCTAAGACCAGAAAACAGATCGAAATGTTTATGTAACGGCGTTTAACTTTTGAAAGGAGCATTTTTACCGCTTGCCTTGTAAGCGGCGGTAGTGAGTGATTTTATTATGAAACTTAATTTTGAATTGCCCGAAAAGGTCAAGCTTAAGGTATTGCAGTCTCTTATGACAGACATATTGTATGCGGTGCCTTTGGGAATGGACGTTACCGGTCAGAAGAGAAAGGAAAGCTGGTTTGTTATCGGTACGGACAAATGGCTTACGGTACAGGACGGAGAAATCGAAAAGGTAGAATATATTGCGCACTGCAAGGATTTTCTGCTCAAGCCTATGGTAGGTAACGCATATATCAAAGCTACCGTTGACGGCAGAGTATCCATAATCGCCAGATTCTCCATGACTGACGTTGTAAGATACGGATACATTGTACAGATACTCAATCAGATGGCAGCAAATCAGCCTGTCAAGATTTACAATAACGATAATGACAAGGTTTGCCCTGTATGCGGACGTATACTTATAAGAGGTACCAACCTTTGCCCTAAGTGCAGTAAAAAGGGTCAGGCTGTAAAGCAGATAGTAACAATGGCGAAGCCGTATATGATATTTATGGTTATTTCGCTCATTATATATCTTATTACAACGGTTCTTTCACTTAAGGAAGTAACATATTACCAGAAGATAGTCGATGAATGCTTCGGCGGAGGCGGCACAAAGGAACAGTTCTTTAAGTATATGTTCATAGTTATAGGACTCGGACTCGGTGCTTTCTTCCTTAATATTGTAGCCGCAATATCCGATAACAATTTTACACAGCGATTTGCAAAAAGACTCAGAAAAGCTGTTTTCGATAAGGTTCAAAGTCTTTCGGTAAGCTACGTTTCAAACGCAAGCCCGGGCGACATTATGAACCGTACCTTCTCGGATACAAACGAAATAAACACCTTCATCAGAACCGTATCCGTAAACCTTATAAAGGCTGTGTTCCTGTTTATAGTTGCTACTGTTATGATGCTCCAGATGAACTGGAAAATGGCTCTTGTAATAATGATTCCTGCGCCTCTTGCGTTCTATATTCAGATAGGCGCTTGGAATAAGTTCATGAAGAAGGTATTCAAGGGACTCAGAGTTGCAAACGATAAAGCAAATTCTTATCTGCATGACGTTGTAAGCGGTATAAGAGTTGTAAAGGTTTTCGGTACGGAAAAAAGAGTTACGGCAAAGTTCCGTAAGCTTGCAAGAAATGTAGCAGACCAGGATATTAAAGGTCAGACGCTCGTTGAATGGTTCGGACCGCTTACATCTATAATACTGTACCTCGGTCAGTATGCGATATATTTCTTCGGCTGTATGGCAATACTCGGAGAGACTATGACTTTGGGTGAGCTTGTTGCGTTTAACACGATAGCTCAGAAGTTCTATGCGCCTCTCAATCAGCTCATACTTATGCCGCGTCAGATTGCAAACTCTATGATTTCCGTTCAGCGTGTTTATGAAATTCTCAATCAGGTTCCCGAAATCAGAGACCAGAACACAAGCACAGAGCATAAGATTGAGGGTAACATTGAATTCCAGGGCGTAAGCTTCGGCTACAATTCATATGACCACGTTTTGAATGATATTAACTTTACCGTTAAAAAGGGCGAGATGATAGGCCTTGTAGGTCGATCCGGCTCGGGCAAGAGTACACTTACGAACCTTGTATGCCGCTTCTATGACGTAAATGAGGGAAGCATAAAGATTGACGGCAAGGACATAAGAGATATTCAGCAAAGCTCTCTTACAAGTCAGATAGGTGTCGTTCTTCAGGAAAACTTCCTGTTCAGCGGTCCGCTGTTTGAAAACATAAGATATTCAAAGCCCAATGCTACTCCGGAAGAGGTAATAAGGGCGGCTAAGATAGCAAATGCTCATGAATTTATAATAAATCTCCCGGACGGCTATGATACGTGGGTTGCCGAGGGCGGCAGCAACTTCTCGGGCGGTGAAAAACAGAGAATTGCCATTGCAAGAGCTATACTCAGCGATCCTGCAATCCTTATTCTTGACGAGGCAACATCGGCTCTTGACGTTGAAACAGAGGCTCAGATTCAGGAAGCTTTGCAGAGACTTATTGAGGGCAGAACGACGTTTGCGATTGCTCACAGACTTTCTACGCTCAAGAATGCAAACAGACTTTTCGTTATGGATAAAGGTAAGATAGTTGAAATGGGTACGCATGACGAGCTTCTCAAGCGAAAGGGAATATATTACAGCCTTGTTATGGCTCAGCGTACTATGGCAAAGAGAAAGGGAAAAACAGATACGGTTTCTGAAATATTGGCTAATTAAATATGAGTAAAGAAAAACAGAAGAAGACAGAGCTGCTGTCACACAACAAAGAAGAAGCTTTGCTTGGGCGCAGAATGCTTGATTTGGATACGCTTTGCCAAAAAAAGCATTGCCCGACGTCAACATTTTTTCTGACAGAGCCCGAACAGATGTATTGTGAGACTGTTTTTCATCTTCTTGATTCTCATTGCAGGCTATTGGGTGGCTACGACGGCGCAGAGCGCTGCGTAGCCATTCTTTTACCCGAAGAGAATTATTTGTTGGAAGATGAGGAAATACCGTTTGTTCCGTTAAAGATAGAATATCCGGTACAAGTGGGGCATAGGGATATACTCGGAAGCATTCTCGGACTCGGCGTTGAACGCAACGCGGTGGGAGATATTCTTGTATTCAAGAGCGAATGCTATGTATTTATAATGAAAGATATAGCACATTATGTTGAACAGACCCTTGTTAAAGTGGGCAGACAGAATATAAGTATAAAAGAGGTCGGCTTTGACGAAGTTTGCGTTCCCGAGGTCAAAACGGAGGAGATAAATACAACGGTTGCTTCCTTGCGCCTTGACTGCATTATAGCGGAAGGCTTCAGATTGTCAAGAGAAACGGCAAAAGCGGCTGTTGAAAAGCAGATCGTTCAGTTGAATCACAGAATAATCGGCACGCCGTCACAGAACGTAAAGGAAAATGATGTAATATCATTACGCGGAAAGGGAAAAATAATACTTGAATCCGTAAGCGGAGAGAGCAAAAAAGGCAGAATTTGGGTAAAAATACTCAGATATATCTGAAAAAGTAAATTTCCTTGACATGTATTGACAAAAGTGTTATACTTACATATATAAGCGTATTTATACTTTCCGTCTGATGCGTTTTTTTAGCTTATTGAAAAAATTTCATTATGCACCAAAGCATATGGAAATTTGTTTAAGGAGGAATAATATGTCCGGCTCAAAAAAGTCAAACAGCTTTAAGGATACGGCAATAGGATCATTTTTCAGCAGAATATACTTGAACATAAAAAATAAATCAATCGGCAACGGTAACGGCACAAGGAGAACTCCTCAGCATGATACTGCCGATGCCGGGAAAGGAAGCATTGCGGATACTTTGCAAAGAGCATGGGCTTCGGTAAAGGGATTTTTTATAAATATTGCTCATAAGATGTCCGATAGTCAGACTACAAAAAAAATAATGGGCGCAGTACGGTCATTTTTTGCAATGGCAGCCGTAAAAGTAAAGGCATTCTTTTCGGCAGCAAAACGTTTTTTTGCAAATACTGCCCGCAAATTGTCTGAAAGCAATGCGATTAAAAAAATATTGGGCGCAATAGGTGCGTTTTTTGCGATGATAGCAGCAAAAATAAAGCATTTTTTCTCAGCGGAGAATTTTGCTGCAATAAAATCCGGTATAAACGGATTTTTTGCGAAATTATTCGGCAAAAATAAGCAAGCAACCGTAAACGAAGCGGAAGATCCCGCAAATGAAAACGAATCTGATTCTGCCGAAACAGAGGTTCACAAAGAACCTATCAAAAGGGAAAAACATAAGAAAAATATATTCATGGCGCTTTGTATATCCGTGCTTGCGGCAGTTGTTCTGTTTTTCAGAAAAATCAAATGCTTGGCCAAAAAAGCATTTGCCGGAGCCGGAAAGCCGAAGGTTGATGCTCAGGATAAAGTTGCCGAAGCAAAAGCGTCTGATGCAGGTGAGAACAACACAAATAAAAACAACGTACGCCGTATACCGCAGGCAGAACCTGCTCGCGAAATTACCGATGTTGAACAAAGTAAGCCTGTCGTTGAGCCTTTGAATATTATTGAAGACGAAAATGAAGTACATTCCAGCGAGTCGATTGCTGTGGACCCTGTATTGCCGATAATGGATATAAGAAAGCTTGAGTCAAGGAGTGACAGGAAAAATCGTACTGAAAAAAATAAAAAGTCTGACGATGATGAGGATGAAGAAAAGCACAGCATCTGGGTAAGAGACAGGAGACCTTTTTTCCTTGTTTCGATAGGTGTTTCTGTTTGCAGACTTTGTTTGCTTCTTGTGATAATGGCAGGCTTTGCAGGCCTCGGAATCGGTCTCGGTGTTGCGAGAGCATATATTGCATCGGCACCTGAATTGAGTGTTGAGAAAATAGAAAACAATGACCAGACATCTTTTATATATGACTGCAACGGAAATCTCATAACGGAATATTATAACCTTGAAAACAGATCGTGGGCAAGCTACGACGAGATTCCTACCATGCTCAAATATGCTGTCGTTGCAAGTGAAGACGAATCGTTTTTTGAACATAACGGATTCAATTTCAAGCGTATATTTGCATCTGTTTTAAGTGACCTCAGCGGTGGCTCCGTACAGGGCGGAAGTACAATAACACAGCAGGTATTAAAGCTAACGCTCCTGACGTCTCAGCAGACGTATAAACGTAAAATTCAGGAAATTTATCTGGCGTATCAGCTTGAAAAGGAATATACCAAAGAGGACATTCTTGAATGGTATATGAATATAATGCCTATGGGCGGACTTTTGTACGGAGTCAAATCTGCCTCGGAGGACTATTTCGGGAAAGAGCTGAGTGAGCTTACATTACGTGAGTGCGCGGTTCTTGCGGGTGCGACGAATGCTCCGACGTATTATGATCCGAGACTGTGTATGCTGTCCGAGGATGACGGAGGATATGGAGAAAAAGGCAGGCTGAGGCTGTATAACAGAGCAAACTACGTTCTTACCCAGATGTATGCGGTCGGATTTATATCGGAGGAAGAATATAACGATGCTTTGTTTGATACCGAGGACCTTGTTTCGGATCAGCTGGTGGTAAATCCCACTTCGACGAATTATACTTATGAGCATAAGTATTATATAGAATATGTTCTTGATGAGCTTGTAACAAGACTCAAAGAGGCAAACGGCTGGGAAGGTAAAACGGGAACTGAACAGGCATATTCGCTTTTGAGATCAGGCGGCTTTAAGATTTATACCGCACTTGACGTTGAAAAGCAGACTAAGGTTGAAAATGCCGTATATTCATACGAAAATTGGCCTAAGCTTCTTGATCCGTCCGATAATATAAGCACAGGCGGCATTGAACAGCCTCAGTGCGCCGTAATGGTAATAGACAATTCAACAGGATATATTGCGGCAGTTGTCGGAGGCAGAACTGAGCCGACAATAAGATTCGGACTTAACAGAGCATACCAGTGCGTATTGCCATTCGGTTCTTCAATAAAACCGCTGTCTGTATACGGACCTGCTCTGGACAGAGGCTTGCTCGGGAATATGGTTATTGAAAACATACCTGTACCTATAAACGGGTGGCAGTCAACCAATGGCTTCCCACAGAACTTTGATAAAACATATTGCGGTCCGATGTCCGTATCATACGCTCTTTACAGATCAATGAACGTCCCGACATCGAGAATATTGCTTGGAAGACTTACGCCTCAGGTGTCATACAGCTATCTGCGTTCTCTTAATATATCCGAGAGCGTGTTGTCAATGAGCCCTTCGCTCCTTGCACTCGGTTCAACAGGAAGCTACCTTGTTGAATACGCTGCGGCATTTGCAACTTTTGCAAACGGAGGCGTTTACAGAGAGCCATTGTCAATAACGAAAATCATAGACAAAGACGGAAATGAATTGTTCAGTGAGGAAAATCAGATTTATAAGCAGGTATTCAAAAAGTCCACTGTTTATATTATAACCGAATGGCTTAACAGAGCAGTATCACAGGGTAACAAGCCGTTGACGTATCTTACGGTTAACAAGGATATTCAGGTTGCAGGTAAAACGGGTACCAACGAGAATTCGCGCGGAATTGCATTCATGGGTTATACGAAATATTATACCTGCGGTGTATGGATGGGCCACGATGACTTTAAGCCTCTGTATGCTTCCGGTTTTGATGATGCAAGACCTTTCTGGATAACCATAATGGATAGCCTGCATGAGGGGCTTGAGAGTGCAAACATTTACGATGAAGTGCCGGATGACGTAATTGAGGTTACTGTCTGCGGAGTATCGGGCTTGTTGCCGAACGGCGAGGTTTGCGATCATGATCAGAATGGCTACGGAACGACAACGGAATACTTTGTAAAGGGCACGGAACCGACTCAAGTATGCGATATGCACAAAGAGGTTGCATACTGCACGGTATCGGGCAAGCTTGCGGGCAAATATTGCTCTGAGGACGAAATTGAGTATAAAACGGCTGTAATACTTCCCGAAAAATCAGAATACCTTAAGCTTATTGATTCTGATTACGAATATCTGTTGTATGAATACTTCCCGTTGTATTTTGTAAACGATGTGCCGTATATGGACGGTGCTTCGGGAGAAGAGTGCTACTGTGATATTCATACGGAAGAGACGGAAGGTCTGCTTGCACAGAAACTGGAAATGATGCGAAAAGCGGATGCGCTTATCCGTGACATCAACAGCAAGCTTAAGCTTTCAAAATACAGCATGAATATAAGCCCTGCTCAGACTAAACAGATAAGCGATGCGGGAGCGTTACTGAAGGAGCTTGTAAACGCGCCTGTATTCAGCCTTAATCCCGACACAAAGGTATTCAACAAGGAAGAGACGGAGGCGGCATATAATCAGCTTGAAGCTGTTTCGAACGAGATATTTGAGTCGATTGATGCAAAGCTGCAGCTCAAGTCTGATTTCACGACATTGGGCAACAGACTGATAGGTCAGATAAACATCAAGCTTCTCAGAGCCGATTACGCATCTGTCATTACGGTTGATGAAATTGTTTCTATCAACAGAGATATGGATGCGTTCAGAGATGCGCTTGACGCACCGATATATTCAAGTGATTCAAGCGTCGAATTGTTTGACGAGGAGATTGTAAGACAGTGTTACAACACATTGCAGCTCAATTCCGATACATTGTTTGCAGCACTTGACGAACGCTTGAAGGAGCCTGTCGATCCCGATCCGGATGATGAAGACAAGATCATTTCGGTATTTAAGGATGATGAAACAGTCGATCTTGATTTGGAATTGCTTTCACAGTACGCTGTTTTGATAGAAGCTTCAACAGGCAGAATATTGGCACAGAAAAATGCCGATGTTCAGATGTATCCTGCATCTATGACAAAGATAATGGCTGTTATAGTTGCATATGAATATATGCGTGACAACAACATAGATATGGACAGCACGTATATTATGCTGACGGAAGACATTATAAGCTACATCGAAGAGAAGAATACCGCATCGGCAGGCTTTGAAGCGGGCGAGGTCGTTTGCATAAAGGATTTGTTCTACGGTGCCGTAATGCAGTCGGGAGCAGATGCAGTGATAATGCTCGCACGTTACTGCGCGGGAACAGAAAATGCCTTTGTGACGCTGATGAACAGCAAGGCTGCTGCACTCGGCTTACAAGACACTAACTTTACAAATTGCATAGGTATTACTGACGTAAATCATTACAGTACGGTAAACGATATGGCGGTAATACTTGCATATGCCAACAATTACACCTTCCTCAGGAATGTAATGGAGGCAAATACATACACGTATAAATCAACGAATAAGCAGGCGCAAAGAAGCGTAAAGAGCGGACTCCATTCGGCACGTATAAAATACGATATGGATATTGAAAATTCCGCAGTTGCCGGAGCCGATAATTTCGGAGGCAAGACGGGTTATACGGATGAAGCCGGATACTGCATGATGACATTTGCATACGGAGCAAACGGAAAGTATATCGCGGTTACTGCGGATACGGCTCTGAGCAAGGATGCTGTTTCGGATTATCTGTACCTTTACTCAAATTATTCGGCGTTGAGTGACAGTGAGAGTGAAAGCGAGAGCGAGGGTATATAATAAAATATAAACGGTACGTTTTGAGCTTCGGCAGAAATTGAATTTTGCCGAAGCTTTTTTCATACAGGACACTTTGATTTCCATCGTGATTGACAATTTTATCGTGTAATGATATAATTTAATTGACATGAACAAGAATACTTTGGCTTTTGAAGTTATTATATAAAGCAGGTTTTATTTTATTTGAAAGGAAACTCCGACACAAGAAAAACGCGATTTTTCGGTTGGGGTATGAAGGGTTATTGGTATATGGCTTTGAATTTGGTTTCGTATGAAAACGATGGAAATGTTATAAGCGAGAGCATGGAAAACACAAACGATAATGGCGTTTGTATGTCCCATATGGGATTCAGAACGCTTGACAGCGTTTATTGCGGCAAGTATTTAAAAACACTTACTATAAGCGGCGTTGCGACAAGTCCCGAATATCGCAGGTGCGGCTGTGTAAGACAGATGCTGAATAAATTGTTTGAAATGGCACCCGAGCGAGGCTGGGAGGTAAGCTTTTTGCATCCGTTCTCATTTTCATATTACAGAAAGTTCGGATATGAGAAGGTGGCAGATCATAAAATTATAGAGTTCCCGATATCAAAGCTTGACTTTGCAGACAGATTCCCGGGCTTGAAGCCTGTTGACAGTGAAGAAAGGGCAAAAGACTGCACGAAAATATATAATGAGTTTTCAATGAAGCGCAACATAATGTTCAAAAGATACGGCACAAGCATTTATCCCACATCTGCCTCGGGAGACAAAAAGACGTATATATGGTATGATGCCGCATCAAAGCCTGCTTCTTATATCACTTTGCGCTCGGAACAATATTTCAGTGTTAACAGAATGGAAAGTGTGAATCTGCATATACATGAAATGGCGTTCACAACACCCGAATCACTTATGGCGCTGTTCGGTTTTATAAGAATGTTCGAAGGCGAGGATAAACGTGTCAAGATTCATAATTGCGCCATGTCGCCCGAAGTAGATACTGTTTTGAAGCATTATATGCACTCATCTTATACGCTTGTACCTGATATTGCCGCAAGAATACTCGATGTTAAAGCTGTTTTGCGGGCAAACAGATACCCGGCAGGTGAAAGAGGCTGTTTTACGGTTAAGGTAGAGGATTCTCTTGAATATACGAGAGGCGTGTACCGCGTTGAATATGATAACGGACAATCAGAGGTTACAAAGCTCGGTGATGATGCGGAGTACGATCTGTCAGCTTCAATGCCTTCATTTACACAGCTCGTATACGGGTATGACGAATATACTGCCGATAAGGCGGCTTACATGGACGGCGTTGAGATATGCAATCCCGACAGCAAATTTTTCAATGTTTTCCATAAAAAACACAACGGACTCTTTGAACACTTCTGATTTGTTAAAATAAAAATATTAATATGCGGGGGCACTGTTATGAAAATATTTTTGATAGTATTGTTTATTCTGCTTGGCATTAATATTGCGGTGTCGTTGATATGCTTTATTTGCTGCTTTACAAGAGTAATCAAGACGCGCGATATGTCAACCGAAGAAGGCGTAAAAATGATGCACCTTGACAAATTCAAGGACATTATTATATCATCCGTAAAAGAGGCAAAGTCTCTTCCGCATGAAGACGTATTCATACAAAGCTATGACGGACTCAAGCTGCACGCGGCTCTTTACAAAACTCAGGGTGCTGATACGACAATGATACTTTTTCATGGCTGGATTTCGAGCGGCTTGAACGATTTCGGATGCGTAGTTCCGTATTTTGTTAAAAAGGGCTACAATGTTTTGCTTATTTCCGAGAGAGGTCAGGGGAAAAGCGAGGGCAGATATATTTGCATGGGCGCAAAGGAAAAATACGATTGCGTTTCGTGGTGCGAATATGTTTCCAAACGCTTCGGCAGTGAACACAATATTTTCATAGAGGGTATTTCAATGGGTGCCTCAACCGTGCTTTTTGCATCGGCGCTCAATCTGCCCGATAACGTCAGAGGAATTATAGCAGACTGCGGCTTTACGTCGCCTATTGAAATTGTAAAATCCGTTGCATGGTCGCATCATATATTCCCTTATCCTGTTGTGTGGTTCGTGGCGTTGTGGTTCAGAATATTCTGCGGATGCAGTATGTACAAGGATTCAACATTGAAAGCAATGCAGAAAAATATCCGCCCGATACTGTTCGTGCATGGAGAACGGGACGATTTTGTTCCGTGCTCAATGGGCAAGGAGACTTATCAGGCTTGTACGACGGAAAAGAAGCTCGTGCTTGTGCCTGAGGCAGGTCACGGTCAATCATATTTATTTGATTCGGAAAGATGTATAAACGAGCTTGACTCATTCATAAGCAAGTACAGCAAAAAGTAAAATTCAAAGTGTACTTATTAAATAAACGGGAGGATACAATGATAGTCAGACAAATATCAACGCTTGAAAAGGTTTTAAGGCAGACAGATGCGGATAAGATTCATGAATTTGATTCTTTTTCGGCATTCAGAAACGAGCGCTTTTCATACCAGATAATAGTAAAAAACGAAAGCAATGAGGATAAGACGGCACATATTGAGATTGACAGTAAGCTTGAATCAAGCATTACAATAGGCCGCCTTGAATACGTTTATGTAAACAGACCTTCTGGCTTGGATGAAATGAATCCGGACGATTTTGTTACAATGACACCGGGGTATGTGCCTGATGCAATTTTCCCGATTGAAAACGGGGACGTAACTTTACCTGCAAATGAAAACACGCCGTTGCTTGTGACTGTCAATGCGGACAAATTCATTGCCGATGCAGGTACATATGATATTGATGTAAAGCTTAAATCAGATTCTGAAACAATATCAAAGCGCTTTACACTTGAAATAATAGATGCACTTCTTCCCGAACAGACGCTTATGTATACGAATTGGTTTCATTGCGATGCGATTGCTCTTGAACACAATGTCAATGTGTTTTCGGAAAAATTTTGGGAACTCACGGAAAAATATATGCTTGCGGCGGCAGACATAGGTATGAACATGATACTTACTCCCATATTTACGCCTCCGCTTGATACCGAGGTAGGCGGGGAGAGGCTTACAGTACAGCTGGTGGATATAGAGAAAAACGGCGATAAATATGAGTTTGAGTTTTCAAAGCTTTATCGCTGGATAGCACTTGCCAAAAAATGCGGAATGAAATATTTTGAAATGGCGCATCTTTTTACACAGTGGGGAGCGGAATTCACACCTAAAATAGTAGTGAAAATAAACGGCAAAGATGAAAAGCTTTTCGGCTGGAATGTTGCCGCAGACGATAAGAGCTATGAGGATTTCCTTTCTCAGTTCCTGCCTGCGCTTACGGAAGCATTGAAAAAAGCAGACGTTGACAATGTGACGTTCTTCCACATTTCCGACGAGCCCTCGGCAGACAAGGCACTTGTACAATACGCAAAATGCAGAAGTCTCACGGAAAAGTATATTAAAGGCTTTGTTATAATGGATGCTCTTTCAAATCCCGATTTCTATGAAACGGGGACTGTCACATATCCTGTTCCCGATACGTCATCGGTAAAAAAGTTCATGAAGTTTGACATTAAGGACAGATGGACGTACTATTGTTGCAGTCAATGTATCAATCTGTCGAACCGCTTTACGGCAATGAACGGCTGGATGACGAGACTTATAGGGGCGCAGTTTTATAAATTCGATATACACGGATTTTTGCATTGGGGCTTCAATCATTACTTCAGCATACTTTCAAAGGAACTTATAAATCCGTACGAGAAGAACGATTATTGCAACTTCCCGACAGGCGATTCCTTTATAGTATATCCTTACAAAGACGGCGTTGTACCCTCGCTCAGAGGACAGCTTTTCTATGACGCATTGCAGGACCAAAGAGCGCTCATACTTTTGGGCGACATGATAGGAAGAGAAAATGCCATTGCCATTGTCGAAAATGAAGCCGGAGCGGAGCTTGAATTTGACAAGTTCCCACACAATGCCGAGTTTATTCTTAATTGGCGTATGAAAGTAAATGAAGCGATTAAAGCGTCGCTTTGATTCAATAAAACGGCACGCACGTATGAAAACAAGCTCGTATCGGCAGATAAAATCTGTCGGCACGGGCTTTTTGATTGTGAATTTCCGGATACATATTTTATTACGAGAGAAAGCACGAAGGCCGTGCATTTTACGGTATTGCCAAAAATACTTTTTTCTGTTATAATTAATATGTTTGCAGTTCGGCAGAAAATATAAAATAATATTCAAATAACGGTTACGGCGGTACGGAAAATGGAAGACGGCGGTTTTGTTACAATAGATAGATCCTGCGAAACTGAATTTACAGAGAAAAAATCTGTTTTTAAAACGTCGGTCTTTACTGTCTGCTCCGATAACGACGCAAATGAACTGATAAGGTCCGTGCGCAATAAATATCCCGATGCGACGCATCACTGTTACGGATATATTATAAGGCAGGGCGGCATAAAACGCTTTTCGGATGACGGCGAGCCGTCGGGTACGGCAGGTATGCCTATACTGAATGTTATTGAAAAATCGGGCTTGTGCAATACACTTGTTATTGTCACGCGCTATTTCGGCGGCATAAAGCTCGGTGCAGGCGGACTTGTGAGGGCATATTCAACAGCAGCATCCGAGGCGCTTTTACAGGCAGGCAAGGCAGTGTATGAAAAAGGCTCAAGAGGTACCGTTGAGGTTGATTACGATGATTTTTCCGCAGTTGAGCGTATGCTTTTGCAGTCGGGGTGCATAATTGAAAACAAGAGCTTTGCAAGCGGAGTGACTATCCGGCTTAAAACACGTGAGGATTGGGACAAGCTTTCACAGAGAGTCTGTGATATGTGCCGAGGCGGAGCAATATGCGAGTTTGCAGAACATATATACATAAAACAGCAATAAAATGAATCGGGGTTTAGCATAAATGCAATTAAGTGAATTTGATTACGATCTTCCGGAAGAGCTTATAGCTCAGACGCCGCTGGAAGTAAGAGATGAGGCGCGTCTGCTTGTATATAACAGAAAAAACGATACAATAACACATACAAAATTCAGAAACATTGTTGATTATATAATGCCTGAGGACTGCCTTGTGCTTAATAATACGCGCGTGCTTCCGGCAAGACTCATAGGAAGCAAAAAGGGCAGCGGCGGAAAAGTGGAGTTCGTTCTCCTGAAAAATCTGGGTAACGATGAATGGGAAGTGCTTGTCAATCCGGGCAGAAGAATACAACCTGGACACGTGATAGAATTTTCGGACGGATTACTTGAAGCGGACGTTCTTGAGCATACGGCAGGAGGCAACAGAATTGTAAAATTCAGATATGACGGAATATGGCAGGAGGTGCTGGATAAGGTAGGCACTATGCCGTTGCCGCCGTATATCCATGCTGAGCTTAAGGACAGGGAACGTTATCAGACTGTATATTCCAAAATCGAAGGCTCGGCAGCGGCACCCACAGCGGGACTGAATTTTACAACCGAGCTGCTCGAAAGAATCAAAAGCAAGGGTACTGCCGTTGCATACACAACGCTCCATATCGGCTTGGGCACGTTCCGCCCCGTTAAAACGGAAATAATAGAACAGCACGAAATGCACAGCGAGTATTATCATATGGACAGTGCAACAGCAGACATTATTAATGAAAGAAAACGAAATGGCGGAAGAATAATTTCCGTCGGAACAACGTCGTGCAGAGTGCTCGAAACGGTTACGGATGACAACGGAATTGTTCATGCAGGGGAAGGCAATACGAGTATATTCATTTATCCCGGCTACAAATTCAAAGCGGTTGATGCGCTCGTTACCAATTTTCATCTGCCGAAGTCAACGCTTCTTATGCTTGTGAGTGCTTTTGCGGGCAGAGAAAATGTACTTAAGTTTTACAACGAGGCTATTAAAGAGAGATACAGATTCTTCAGCTTCGGAGATACTTCATTTATAATTTAATAAACAAAATGCAGTACGGAAAGGCTACATTACACAAATGGAATTCAACATTATTAACAGTGATAAAAATACGTGCGCGAGAACAGGTCTTATAAAAACAGCTCACGGAGAAATACAGACGCCTATATTTATGCCGGTCGGAACTCAGGCAACAGTCAAGGCTGTAACGCATGAACAGCTTGAAAACGTTATAAAAGCACAGATTATATTGGGCAATACTTATCATCTTTATCTGCGTCCGGGACACAAGCTCATTGAGCGTATGGGCGGATTGCATAAATTTATGAGCTGGAACAAGCCTATTCTTACTGACAGCGGCGGTTTTCAGGTATTTTCACTTTCAAAGCTGAGGAAAATCAGCGATGAAGGAGTTCAATTCCGTTCACATCTTGACGGCTCACTGCATTTTATAGGTCCTGACGAATCAATGGAGATACAGCAATCACTCGGAAGCGATATTGCAATGGTGTTTGACGAGTGTACTGCTGCCGACAGCGATTATCAGACGGCAAGAAAGGCTCTCGACAGAACTATACGTTGGGCTGAACGCTGCAAGGAGGTTCATACGCGAGAGGATCAGGCGCTTTTCGGCATTATACAGGGCAATATGTACAAGGACCTGCGCATTGAAAGCACAAAGCGCACTGTTGAAATGGATTTCCCGGGCATTGCGATAGGCGGCTTGAGCGTCGGCGAGCCAAAACACGTAATGTACGACATGATTGAAACAATAGAACCTTTTATGCCTAAAAACAAACCGCGATATCTTATGGGCGTAGGTTCGCCCGATTGTCTTGTGGAGGGCGTTGCACGCGGAATAGATATGTTTGACTGTGTGCTTGCGACAAGAATCGGCAGAAACGGAACAGTATTCACAAAGCACGGAAGAATGATACTCAGGAATCAGTGCTTTGCAGAGGATCCGCGTCCGATAGAAGAGGACTGCGATTGCTATGCGTGCCGTAATTTCTCGAGAGCATACCTCAGACATCTTGTGAAAACGAATGAAATATTCGGAGCAAATCTTCTTTCCGTACACAATCTGCGTTTCCTTGTGCGCATGATGGAGGAGATAAGGCAGGCGATAAATGACGGAACATTCACCGAGTACAGAGAAAAATTCTGGGAGAATTACAGAATAAGCGATAAGGGAGGAGCATTTTGATGCTGAAAAACATAAATCCTTCCAGACAAACACGTGTTCTTGCAATTCACGATATATCGTGCATAGGCAAGTGCTCGATAACGGCGGCGTTGCCCATACTTTCCGCTGCGGGGATCGAAACGGCGGTACTGCCGACGGCTATCCTTTCAACTCATACGGGAGGATTTAAGGGATATACATTCAGGGACCTTACGGATGACATCATGCCTGTAATAAACCACTGGGAAAAGGAAGGCATAGATTTTGATGCTGTTTATACGGGGTATCTCGGTTCGTATGAACAGATAAATATAATGAAGGAAATATTTTCAATTTACAAGAAAAAGGGCGCTCTTATATTTGTCGATCCCGTAATGGGCGACAACGGGCGACTGTATTCCGCTTTTGACGATTCGTTTCCCAAGGGAATGCTCGATATGTGCGCGTATGCGGATATTATTACGCCGAATATTACGGAAGCATCCCTCATGCTCGGCGAGAAGTATTCTTCGGGACCGTATGAAAAAAAGTATATTGAAGATATTATGCGCCGTTTGTCGGGCATATGCGGCGGAAGCGTTGTATTGACGGGTGTTTGCTTTGATGAGAATATGCTCGGTGCCGCAACGTATGATGCTTCAAATAATAAAACGGATTATTCATTTGCCCGGAGAATTGACGGAATGTATCACGGCACGGGAGATGTGTTTGCGAGCGCTTTTCTGGCGTCGCTCCTCAACGGAAACGATATGAAGAAGTCGGCTGATATTGCAGTTGAATTTGCGGCTCAATCAATAAGGCAAACGTTGAAAATAAAGCAGGACAGATATTACGGAGTTAATTTTGAAGCGGCTATTCCGTGGCTTATAAATAATATTTGATTTGTATATAAAATGCGTCGGTGAATAATATGATTTTCCGACGCATATTTTTATTTTGAGTCGTGATTTTATAAAAGGAAGCTTTCGTTTATTTTATCTCATTATTAAATAAAAATGTGAATTTTGATAATGTTACTCAATAACAAAATGAAATAAAATAACATTGAAAATGAAAAATATTTTCGAAATTATTTGTGAAATAAATTTTCGACTGTTACAATGGAATTAATTGTATCAAAACGGAAAAAAGTTTAAAAATGGTTAATAAAATGACATTTTGTCGATAAATGCGGATAAAAATGAGATTCGGGACTTTTAATACAGCAAAATTGACGAAAAAAGGAAGCTTTTTTTGGGCGTATTATAAAATTTTATATTGACATTTGTATCTGTAATATGTTAAAATATATATGCTCAATGGTGGGTAGTAGGCTGAATTTTAAATGAAATGCGGATGTTGTTATTTTTTATTCGATTTTCAGAGTTATTATCCATACTAAGGGAAAGAAAGGATGTGTTTGTATTTGCGTAGAGGTATAATCAAGTATTGCAAAAAATTTATTGCGATGTTTTCGGTTACTACCCTGATTATAACGGGTCTTGTCACCCCGCGCGCATTTGCGGCGGATACTGCCCAATCAGCCGGAGAAAGCAAAAGCTCATCAGAGCTTATCAGCGTGGGTGATGAAGATATCAGGTACAACGCTTATTTACAAGAAATTGAGGAAGCGGCGAAGAATAACAATATCACTATTAAGGATTACGATGGCAGTGATATAGTTTTGACGCCGGCAGATGCTGTATGCACAGACGAAACCGAGGATTCAACTCCGGATAACCCGATTTATGTTGAAACTCCGCTTGGCGAAGAAGCAGGCGAGGATAATATTATCAAGTGGACAGAGGATTACACTGCTTTTACATGGACAGTTAATGTTCCCAAAACAGGATATTATCAGATTGCGATAGACTACATAGGCGCTGCTGACGGACTCGGCATAAATCCGTCAAGAGGTATTGCCATAAACGGCAAGATTCCGTTCTTTGAGGCTATAAACATAAGCTTCAAGAAGTGGTGGAAGGATTCAGCCGAACCTATTGAAAATCTGCTTACACATGACGAAACTGCTGCGCCTTTGGAAGAGATTCGTCATTGGGCTACTGTTGATCTGCGCGATACAGACGGATATTATACAGCGCCTTTCAAATTCTATCTTGAAGCCGGAACAAATACTATTACGCTTAACTATGTTAACCGTACAATGTTTGTAGGCAATCTTTATCTTAAGGCACCGCAGAAGCTGCAGGATTATGCAACTGTTTCGGCAGGATATTCCGAATATGACGCATCGGGAATAGAAAAACAAACGTTCCAGGCAGAGGATATAAGCAAGATAGTCGAGAAATCATCAAACATGATGAGACTTACCGCAAGCAAGAATACGTCTGTTACTCCGTTCAAGAGCGGCTATACAATTATCAACCAGGTAGGCGGTTCAACAAACTGGTATTGCGACAGAGACTCATATACATGGAAGTTCACGGTTCCGGAAGACGGTCTTTACAAGATAGCGCTCAGAGTATCAAACAACGTTAACATCGGTATGCCTGTGTACAGACAGATTTATATCGATGACGAGATTCCGTTCTCTGAATTTGCGGCTTATAAGTTCAATTACAACTATAACTATTATACAGAGACGCTTTCCGATGATGAGGGCAATCCTTACCTCTTGTATCTGAAAGCGGGCGAGCATACGATCAAATTGGAAGTTGTCATGGGTGACTTGGGACCTATCGCTCTTTCATTCTATTCAGAGACTGAAACACTGAATAAGCTCACAAGACAGATTCAGAAGATCATAGGTGATTCACCTGACCCGAACTACAATTACAGACTTGAGGACAGAGTTCCGGGTCTCATGGATTCTTTGCATCAGCTCCTCGCAAATTACGAAGAGATGATAAAGACTCTTGAGATTGCCTGCGAAACGGAATCATCAACATTGATAAACGACCTTAAGTCTTCTATGGATACACTCAGTGAATGTATTGCGGACCCGATTGATATTCCTAACAGAATGACTGACCTCCAGTCGATTCAGACAAACATGGGTACATGGATTTCAACACTCGAAAGCTCTTCACTCATGATAGACTTCATCGAGATATGTCAGCCTCAGGCACAGGTAACTGAACCAAAGACATCTTTCTGGGCAAGCCTTAAGAGCGTTTGGGATTCCTTTATCGTATCATTCACAAAGGATTACAGCTCCCAGATGGAACAGATCAAAAACGAGGGCGGAGAAGTAGTTGAAATCTGGATGTCAAAGGACAGAGAAAACGCAGATATGATCATATCATTGCTGAATGCAGAATTCGGCAATAACAGACACAATTTCTCAATCAACATGAGAATCGTTCCGGGACAGATCGATTTCGGTTCATTCAACCTCCTGTTGCTTTCATTGATGTCAGGTCAGGAGCCTGATATGATATGGGGCTGTGGAAGCACAACGCCTATTCAGTATGCAATAAGAGGCATAGGATATAACCTTGAACAGTTTGACGACTTTGAAGAGGTAACGTCACGTTTCTGTGAAGCTACAATGCAGGCACTGCGTTATACGGATAACACGGGCGAAAGAAACGGAACGTTCGGCTTGCCTGAGACAACAAGCGTAAACCTCGCGTTCTACCGCAAGGATATATTCGAAGAGCTCGGATTGTCGGTACCGCAGACATGGGATGAGTATTTTAACGACGTACTCCCTGCGTTCTATAAAGAAGGTTATATACCGATAGCGGGCGATGCGGGTGCATGGCTCCTCCAGAGAGGCGGCTGGCCGACACGTGCTGACAACAGACTCAGCGGATACGACACGGAAATTGCATATGAGGTATTGACGGATAACTTCAATCAGTATTTGATATACGGTATCGACGTTGCCGTTGAATCATTCCAGGGCTTCAGAAACGGTGAAGTTCCTTATATGACAGGCGGACTTGATGTATATACAAAGCTTATGGTTGCGGCTCCTGAGCTTATGGGCAAGTGGGGCATTGCATTGACTATGGGTACTATTGATGAATACGGTATTAACAACAGGACAAACTTCGGCGCAGGTCCGGGTTCTGCACTTGCCATAATGCCGAATACACAGCACGCAGACAAATGCTGGGAGATTATGAAGTGGTGGACTTCTACCGATATTCAGATAGAGTACTCAAGCATGGTAGATGCTAAGTTCGGTCAGGAAAACAGATGGTACAGCGCAAACGTTGAAGCACTTCTTTCAATGTCATGGACAACTAAGGAGCGCGAAGTTATAAGAGAATCGTTCAATTGGTACTGCAATATGCAGCAGATACTCGGAAGCTACCAGATGGACAGATATTCAAACTTTGCGTTTAACCAGGTTGTAATTCAGGGTAAGAACGCGCGTGATGCCATTGAAGAAATGGTTGCATATGTAAACCCCGAGCTTGTAAGAAAGCAGGAGCAGTATGATATAACACCTGCTTCAGAAGAAGAGATTGCAAACAAGGTTTACGATATAACGGCTCTCGACAGAGTTTCCTATTACAGAAAGCTCAGAGAGGAAGCCCAGAAAGCTCAACAGAAAGGATGATTCGTGAGTCATGGCAAAAAAACAAGACATAGAAGTTATTGACGATGTCGGTGAAGGCGAGATACAAGCCGCCAAAATTTACAAAACACAGTCAAAATTAAGCAAATGGTGGAATCGTGTCGGTGTTGGCTGGGCTTTCATGCTTCCGTTCCTCGTATTTTTCATACTGTTCTCGGTTATACCGGTACTTACGTCAGTTCGTTACTGCTTCACGTATTACGATATGGTAAGACCGGCAGAATGGACAGGACTTGAGAATTACAGATATATGTTTTTGGAGGATGATATTTTTGCAATAGCATTTGCAAATACGTTCAAACTCGCAGTTCTTACAGGACCTACGGGCTACATACTTTCATTCTTCTTTGCATGGGTTATAAACAATCTTAAGCACAAATCATTCTGGGTACTTGCATTCTACACACCTACAATGGTTTCGGGAACGGCTGTCGGAATTATATGGATGACGCTGTTCGGCAATACACGTTTGGGCTATTTGAATTATGCCCTCCTCAAAATGGGTTTGATTACGGAGCCTATACCGTTTACTCAGACAAAAGAATGGATAGTGCCTATAATAGTTATCATAAGCTTGTGGCTGAGCTTGGGCGGTAACTTCCTCATATTCTTTGCGGGTCTGCAAAACGTCCGAAAAGAATTGTACGAAGCTGCGGCTATTGACGGTATTGAGAATCCATATCAAGAGCTTTGGTACATAACACTTCCTTTGATGAAGCCTCAGCTTTTGTATACGGCTATCACGTCAATTACAAGCGCATTTGCAGTCGGAAGTATATGTACTACCGTTGCGGGCAACCCGAGCCCTGATTACTGTGTACATACGCTATCGCTACATATCGGCGACTATGCCGGAGCACGACTTGAACTCGGATATGCCTGTGCGTTGTCACTCGTAATGTTCGCAATAACGTTTACACTCGGTAAGTTCGTTATGAAGTTACTTTCAAGTAAAGATGAATTATAAGAAGGGAGGAGATTAAAATTAGCACTGAAACTTATGTACCACGCGGCGTAGACTTTGGTAAGAAGGAGAAAAAAAGAAGATTTACAATAGGCGGATTTTTCAAGTTCTTATTCCTCGGATTACTGTTGGCATTCCTTGTACTCCCTCTTATTTATAACTTCACAACAGCATTCAAACCGCTCGACGAAATGATTAAGTATCCGCCTCCGATATTTGTTAAGAAACCGACGCTCCAGAACTTTGTAGATATGGTTATGGTTTATGCAAACACAGAGGTTCCTCTCCTCAGATATGTGTTCAACAGCGTTTGGACGACAGGCGTTGCAATGTTCCTGACTATAATACTTTCAATACTTTGCGGTTATTCACTTGCAAAGCTTAAGGTTAAATCGGCGAACATAGTATTCAACATAATCATTGCATCCATGATGATCTCGCTTTCAACAGCGGCTATCATGAACTACAAGATCACGATGTGGCTTGGTTTGTACAACTCATATTGGGCGTTTATAATTCCGTATATTGCAAACTCGTCTTACGTATTCCTTTCAAGACAGTTTGCAGAGGGTATACCGGACGAACTTATGGAAGCTGCACGTATTGACGGTGCATCGGAATTGAAAACATTCTTCGTAATTGCAGTTCCGATCCTCAAGCCGGCAATAGCTACAATAGGTCTTTATTCATTCAACGCATTGTGGGGTTCTTCAGGACCTTCCGGAATGTACATAGTTGATGAGGCAAAGAAAAACCTTCCGTATGCACTTTCAAATGCAATTTCCGGCGGTCTTGCAAGACAGGGTGCTCAGGCGGCAATGTCATTGATAATGCTCCTGCCTTCATTGATAGCTCTTATCATTACGCAGTCTAAGGTTGTAGACACAATGTCTCATGCCGGCATAAAGGGCTAAGGAGGAAAAAGTATGAAGATCTTCAAAAAAATTATTGCCTCATTGCTTACGGTTTGCGTAATTGCAGCCGGTGTTGCCGAATTGAGCATTAACAGCGCAAATGCCGAAATCGTATCATTGTACGACTGGCACTTGTATATGGAAGGCTCAAACGTTGCAAAAATGGCTATCCCGAAGGCATACACGGTAAGAAATACGATCCGTACGTTTGAATCGCAAGCCAATGCCGTATTCAGTACACCTACCGATATGTTCATTGACGATGACGACAACATATACGTTGTTGACTCGGGCAATGCAAGAATCGTAAAAATGGACTCATGGGGAAACATGATATATGAGGTTTCCGCAATAGAGTGCAGACACGGGGAAGACGAGGAATGTGATCACGTAAACAGTTCTTCTGTTTTATCAAAGCCAAACGGCATATTCGTAAATTCCGATTCAATTTACATTGCCGATACGGGAAACCGGAGAGTTGTTCAGCTTGACCTTGACGGATATTTCGTAAGAGAGTATACAAAACCTGATGACCCTGCATTGACGGATTATCCGTTTGACGTTACAAAGGTTGCTGTTTCAAACAGAGGTATTATTTACCTGCTCCTTGAGACAGACTTCCAGGGCTTCATAATGCTTAACGACGCAGGTGAATACATGGGTAACACCGGTATGACAAGAACAACGACAAACTTCGTTGAATACCTGTGGAGCAAATTGAGCACGGGTAATTCACTCCTCCAGAGAACGTCATATACGGCACCGCCTTACAGTAACTTTATGATTGACGGCGAAGGCTGGATATATGCTACCGTTGAAACGGTTGAGACAAACCAGATTACAAAGCTCAATTCTGTCGGAACAAACGTTTTCGGCAACGGAGAATCCGTGCAGTATGGCAGAAACTTCTATGAAATTACAGATGAATTGACTTATGAATCTGCCCACTATGTTTCAAACTTTGTTGACCTTACGGTTGACCCGGACGGAATAGTTTATGCTTTGGACGATACGCTCGGCAATATATTCCTTTATGACCAGGAATCAAATAACCTTGCATATTTCGGCGAGCTTGGTACAAACAGAGGTAAGTTCCGCAAGCCTGTGGCAATAGACATCATGTCTGACGGAACGCTTGCTGTACTCGATGCCGGAACGGGATATATAACAATATTCGAATCGACACAGTTCTGCGACCTTATGAAAAAAGGTACAACGCTTTACAGAAACGCACAGTATAACGAAGCAAGAGACGTATGGACACAGCTCCTCCAGCTCGACGCAAACTATATTTACGCTCATAAAGCAATAGGCAGAGCATACTACAAAGAAGATAACTACCAGGAAGCAATGGCTGAATATAAGCTTGCAAAGGACAAAGAGGGCTACTCACTTGCCTTTGAAGCAAATAAGAGCGAGCTGACAAAGAAGTACTTCTTCCTGATAGTGCTTATAATTGCTTTGCTTATAGTGGGATTCGTAATAGGATACAGGAAACTGAAGAAATATGTAGATAAACTGCACGTCAAGGTTACAACTTGGGGAGGAGACGACGAATGAATCCAATACAGATATCGTTAATGACAATTTTTCATCCAATGGATGGATTCTGTCTCATAAAATCCGACCGTGAGAATTTCTCGTACATACCGTCGATAATACTTTCCGTACTGTTTGTTGCGGTAAGAATAGTTTCAATGTATTTGATGCACTATTCTGTCGGAAGCGTTGAACCGTATCAGATAGATATTCCGATTGAAATTGCAATGCTTATTGCACCTGTACTTTCATGGATCGTTGTACACTATGCTATTACGACTATTTCAAGCGGTGAATGTAAAATGAGAGAGGTTTATGCCGGTCTCGTATATGCTTTCGTTCCTTACATAGTATGTATGCTTCCCATCGCTCTTCTCTCACACCTTTTCTCACAGTCAAGTGCGGGAACAATAACACTGCTTCAGAATATAGTATGGATATACTGCATATTCCAGGTTTTTGTAAGCATAAAGGCAATGAACGACTTCACATTGAAAAAGACGATCGGAATCATTATTTTGACATTGGTCGGAATTGTTCTTTGCTGGGTATTGATACTTCTGCTGTACGGCTTGACAGGTCAGCTTATAAATACTGCATATCAGCTGCTTGTAGAGTTTATTAATATCTATATAAGTTAAGAAGGAGATAATGATGAAAAGGATTATTAGTATTTTGCTGTGCACGCTCATTACAATATCTTTGTTTACATATTCGGGCGTCAACATAAGCACAGCGAACGCTGCAACCGATGATGAGTATATGTATCCTGAGGCACCGTTATTTCTTGAGGATATAGACGCTGATTATTGGGGCTTTGAATTGGTTTCGGAATCTGACAAGCTTGCGCTGTACGTTATTGAATCGACCGTTAACATTGCGGTTCTCAATAAGAAGTCAGGCATGATATGGTCATCGCTCATAACGGAAACTGCTTTTGAGACAGAAGGCGAAAACAGATCGCTCGGACGTTTTTATTCGCTGTTTTCAGTCGGCGATATAGGTGCTTCCGCAAGCGGTGTTACGTTGTCTGAGACTTTTTCAAACAGCATTATTACAACTGAAGTCAGAGAAGAAGACAAATATGATAACAACAGTGTTGCAAACAGCTACATGAAGGTTGACTATGCGGCAGTTCTCAATGGCGTAAGAATAACATCATTCATGGCGGATGTAAAGTATAAGCTTATCATCGATATTTCTCTTGACAAAGAGAATGAGACGCTTGTTCTTTCCGTTGACGGTGAAGAGTGCGAATATTATTCAAACTCCAAAAAATGGATAACGGTAAACTTGCTTCCGTATTTCGGTGCGGCAGGTGACCGCGAGGACGGATACGTTTTCTATCCGGACGGCTCCGGCACGATAGCTGAATTTACACCTCACCATTCAATGGTTGAGTCCTCAAAAACACTTCCGTTTTATTCTCAGGAGCTTGCATCTTCAATGCAGCTCACGGTCAGCGAGCAGGACGGCACAATGCCTGTTTTGTACCCGGTATTCGGTATGAAGCGCGGCAACGATGCTTTCTTCGGAATAGTTACTGACGGTGCTTGCTCAAGCGGCGTAAAATTCTGCCCGAGCGGCAACCTTACAAAGTTTTACAGAATACATCCTGTATTATACCTTGCCGAGGCTCATACAAAGAACAGTGATTACACGACACCGTCCTATACAATGCAGGGCGATATACATGATGAATATTTCCGTGTAGAATATCATTTCCTTGAAGATGATGATGCGGATTACTCGGGCATGGCTGTTACATACAGAAATTATCTCTTGAAGAACGATCTGCTCTTTGACAGAATTTCGGACAGCGACAAGATGCCGCTCGCACTTGACTTGTACATGAATACGTACGAAGGCACAATATTCGGTAACAAGTCAATCGTCATGACGACTTTCTCACAGGCTGTCGAAATGATAACAGAGCTGCATGACAAGGGCATAGATGATATGCTGCTGAATATTTCGGCATGGCAGAAGGACGGCGAGTCTACCGGCACAGTAAACTCTGCGGCATCGGCAATCGGCGGCAACAGCGGTTTGAAGTCGCTTGCACAGAAGGCAAAGGAATACGGATATGACTTGTTCGCTCAGGTAAATATGGAGCGCGCTCAGAGCAACACGACAAAGTTCAAGGCTTCAAGAGACGCCGCAAAGGACCTCCAGGGACTTTCGATAATAGGTGACTATTACCTGATTGCTCCTCCTGTTATTAAACAAAGATACGAAGAAATTTACGTTCCGTATTTTGAGGAAATGGGCGTTACGGGACTTAACTTTGAAATGCTCGGATACTATTTGTACTACTACAATTACGCTGAAAAGCATTACAACAGATTCGTTGCCGAAGAGACACTCACTCAGATTCTCAATCAGACAACCAATGATTTCGAAAAGACTGCCGTTTGGTACGGCAACCAGTACGCTTTGGCGAGCGCATCATGGATTTACGACTTGCCGTCAACAGATACGGGTTATGCAAATACAACAAGAGCTGTTCCGTTTGCTCAGATAGTTCTTCACGGTTACATACCGTATTCTTCGATTGCGGGAAATATGTTCTATGACGATGCGGCACAGACGCTTAAGTGGATCGAGTACGGATATGTTCCGTATTACAAGCTTACGTATGTTTCGACAAACGAGCTTATAAATACAGATATGGCAATCCTGTTCTCGGCGAAATTCTCGGATTGGGTTGACAACATAGTAGATAAGTACAACATGATGTCTGACAGTATCGGCTATTTGTACAATGTGCCTATCAAGAAGCACACAATGCTGACTGAGAACGTATATGTTACGATTTACGAAGACGGCTCTAAGGTTTATGTAAACTACGGTTCGCGTGCTTACAATACATCTGACGGCGTGGTAAACGGAAAGAGTCATCTTGTAGTGAAAGGATAAGGTGTTATTATGGAAGACAACAACAATTCGATACAAACTAACGCTGAAACCGAAACACTTGCTGAAGAACAGGTCGTTGAGGTTGAAGCGACAATAGTTGAGGGTGATACTGCCGTATTGGCACCTAAAAAGAGGAAAAGCAGAAAGCTTAAGTATCAGGACAGATACGCGATTGCAGGCTTCTTGTTTGCACTGCCTTTCATTATAGGCTTTGCGGTATTCAAGCTTGCTCCGCTTATAGTATCATTCCAGCTGAGCTTTTCACAGTGGACTTCCGGTGCTGTTTCAAAGAGTATGCAATGGGTAGGCTGGTACAATTACATTTACCTCTTTACTGAGTCAAGCGGAAGATTGATGAATGCGTGCGTTTCGTACGTTACGTCAACCCTTCTTCAGCTCCCTGTAATCAATATTTCGGCATTCTTCTTTGCAATTCTTCTTAACAGAAAGATGCCGGGACAGTCAACATTCAGAGCAATATTCTTCATTCCTGTTCTGATCGGTACAGGTTATGCGTACGATACACTTTCTACGTATATGTCACAGGGCCTCAGCCTTTCAATACCGGGCGGCTTGCTGTACTACCTGGGTGGTTCGGAAATGGTTGAATACATTACGACATTCTTCCACACGTTCGTTACGACGTTGTGGAAAACAGGTGTTCAGGTGCTCCTCTTCCTTACAGGCTTGCAGGGAATATCAAAGACTCTTTACGAATCTGCTTACTGCGACGGCGCTACCGAATGGGAGCAGTTCTGGAAGATTACTTTGCCGATGATGACGCCTACAATATTGCTGTGCCTTGTATATACGATTATCATAAGATTTAACGATACGGATAACCCGTTTGCATCGTATTATTTTATAACTCAGTCCACAACCGAATCAACTGTTACACAGGGTCCGCTTTCAGGTCCTGAGCTTGCTACGGTATCATGGGTATATGCGTTGATTTCAATCATATTTGTAGCTATTGTTTTCCTGATAATGAATCCTATTATCAAGAGAAACAGCGGCAGAGATTAATGCGAAATAATTTATTTTGGAGGAAATGTTATGTCAGAAATAGATATGAGTCAGCCGGTTGCTGACGTTAAAGAAGAAAATAAATTATTGTCGCGCCGTAAGAGATTTCTGGCTCTTATGAAAACAAGAAAGTTCTGGAAAGAATTGATCGGCAAAGTATTTATTTATACAATGCTTATAGACTTTGCACTCGTTTTCATTATCCCGATTCTCTATATGATAGTTACAGGTATAGAGTCGCCTGTCGACTTGGCAGACGAGGATGTTGTATGGATACCGAAACGTCCTCTGTATACGGAAAATATGAAGTGGAGCTTCGCGGTTCTCGATTATTGGAATACATTGTGGTATACGGTTAAGATCGTTGCAATTTGTACAATCGGTCACGTTCTGTCGGGTGCGCTCGTCGGATATGCGGTAGGTAGACTTAAGTTCTTGGGAAGAGGTATGATTTTCGCATTCGTGCTCATTTCACTTATCGTACCTGCTCAGGCACTTGTTACAATGATGATACAGATTTATGTTGACTTGATGCCGAGTTGGCCTGATATTTATCGAATAATAATTCCGTGCTTCCTCGGTTGCGGCTTGAATGGCGGTATATTCATATTCATATTCCGACAGGTTTACGCAGGCTTGCCGAAAGAACTTGAAGAAGCAGCTATGATCGACGGTTGCGGTATTTTCCAGACATTCAGAAGAATCATGCTTCCGCTTACATCATCTGCTATCCTTGTTTGCGCTATATTGTCTATCGTTTGGCATTGGAATGACTTGTTCGAACCGACAAAGTATATAATGACTATAACGGCAAATGATACCGTTTTGATGTCACTTAGATTGTATCATACATTCTTGAATCCGACTCCGATATTCGATGTAACGCTTATCGAGAACGATGCAAGTAATAAAGATATCCAGCTTCAGATGTTCAGTACACTCCTTAGTCTGGCACCTATCTTTGTAATGTACGTGTTCGTTCAGAAATACTTTATGGCAAGCGTTGCCAATACAGGTATTAAGGGCTAATTTGTTGATTTTTTCCTGGGGACTTTTGAAAAAGTCCCCAGGCCCGAAAACTTTAAAACGCTTTGCGGTTTGCGCATCTTTCCGTCGAGAGTATGACGAAAAGATGCGCATTTATTTTTCGTTTATGTTTAAGTTTTTTACAGCATTATGCAGTTATACGGCACATTTTACTTAAAGAGAAAAGAAAATTTAATATCCGCGAGCGATGACTACCATAGGCATCGCTTGCGGATAGCTACAAAGTATTTTAAAGTTTAGGTCAAGCCTTTTCAAAGGCTTGCGGAGTGTGAGGCGGAGCCTCACGAAAAAGTCTTGGCAGGGTGCGGGGCGGCAGCCCCGAAAAGGGACTTGTGGAGAGTGAGGCAGAGCCTCACAAAAAACATTTAAGGAGAAACGGAAAGTAAATGGCAATCTGACTCGACGACCACCG
>CAMEIT010000013.1 GCA_945918795.1 uncultured Clostridia bacterium
GTTCATACGCACTGCTTGACGCTTATTACGACATGAATTTGCCACAGCCTATTCTGTCTGTAAAATTACATACAAATACGCCCGAAAAGCTTTATGAAGAAATGGGACGCTTCTTCTTTACTCCGGGATGCCTTACTCCGTCACTCTTCAATGACGACAGCTTGTTTGAGGTGCTTCACGGTGCGGGCATTGAAGAATCAGACCTGCCCGATTATTCAATTGCAGGCTGTCAGGAGCCTCTCATTATGGGCAAGGATAACGGAAACACAACAAACAGTTGGCTGAATCTCGGCAAAATCCTCGAGCTTACATTGAATGACGGCGTTTCCACGATAACAAGCGAGCGCATATTGCCGGCAACAAATGACGATGCAAAGACGATCCTTTCAAATCTGCGTGAAAGATTCTATGCCAACAGCCGCGTTGTAATTGAAGAAATGGCTAAGGCGGCAAACGGAGCATCATGTGCCGTTTCAAATCTGCCTGTTCCGTTCTTAAGCACGCTCATGGGAGGAATTGAGTCAGGATATGATATGCGTGATACAAAGCATCAGGGCACAAAGTACAACGGAAGCGGATGCCTCATACACGGACTTTCGATAGTTGCAGACAGCTTTATTGCAGTCGATACGCTTCTTAAGGAACGTCCTCAGGATGCCGAGCGTCTGCTTGAAGCATTGCGCAACAACTTCAAGGGCGACGATGAGTTGAAATCATACCTTGTTTCCTGCAAGAAATTCGGAAATAACGATGCTGTTGCCGATAATGAAGCGGCAGATGTTGCAAACAGAATTGCAGATATGGTTGCAGCACAGAAGAATTATCTCGGCAATCATTTCAGACCTGACTTCAGCACGCCGTCAACACATCTTACGTACGGTTATTGGGTAGGCGCACTGCCTGACGGACGTAACGCACGCGAGATGATGAATTACGGAGTAGACCCGCTTCACGGCGATGCACATTTAGGACTCGGATTCCGCGTACTGTCGCTGTTTAAGCTTCCGTATAAAAAAATGTGCGGCGGCTATGCGTCACACTTCGGTATCGACCCGAATTATTTCAGAGGAGCAACATATGGGGAAAAGGGCATAGAGTTTGAAAATAAAGTTTTGAAGCAGCTTTTCTTCAATCCATGCAACGATAACCTTGCACCGTTTTATCTCTATGTAAACGTAACAACTCCGGAGATGCTTCGCAAAGTGCTTGCTAACCCGAAAAAATACGCTCCGAGCGGCATTTACATTATGAGAATACACGGAACGTTTGTAAACTTCCTTGACTTGTCACCGGCTATACAGCAGGATATTATTACACGTCTTGATCCAAATTCAACATCTATCGAATGTTAAAATTCGTTTTGTATAAAATAATTCATTTAACATATGTTAGATAAAACCGACGGATTATATCATTATACATCATAATGAATAATCCGCCGATTTATGAAAGGTTTTTTAGATTATGAACGCAGTAGGCATAGATATAGGAACGACAACGATCAGCGTTTCCGTTATTGACTCGATAACAGGCAAAACGGTTTATTCCCAAACAGTTGAAAGCAACAGCTTTATTACGACCGAACAAACGTTCGAAAAGATTCAGTCGGTAAAAACAATAGAAGATAAGGTAAACAAGCTTGTTTATGCCGTGTTGGAGCAATACAAGCCCATATCGAGTATAGGCGTTACGGGGCAAATGCACGGAATAGTATATATTGATTCCGAGGGTGAAGCGTGCAGTGTGCTGTATACATGGCAGGACGCGCGTGCAGACAGGAAAACAGAAAACGGCAATACATATTGCGAGGAGATTTTCTCGCTTACAGGCTACAAGGTACCTGCCGGTTACGGAATTGCAACGCATTATTATAATTCATGTAATTCACTCGTGCCGAAAGAAGCTGTTTGCTTTTCAACGATACATGATTACATAGCAATGCGCCTTTGTCACAACAAAAAGCCCGTTATGCACACTTCAAATGCGGCATCATTCGGCTTGTTTGACATAAATAAGCTCCGTTTTGACACAAATGCGGTACAAAAGCTCGGCATTAATCCGGCGTTTCTTCCCGAGGTCCTTCAATCTGAAAAGGTAATAGGATATTGTGAAAATATTCCCGTTTCTGTTGCAATCGGAGACAATCAGGCAAGCTTTATAGGCTCGGTAAGAGATGTCAACAATACTCTGCTAATAAACATGGGCACGGGGAGCCAAATATCCGTTCTCGGCAGAGCCGGCACGTCATTCCCGTCGGGAGAAGTGCGCCCGTTAAACTCAAATGAATACATACTTGTAGGCAGTGCTCTTTGCGGCGGCAGGGCATATGCTTGCCTCGAAAAGTTTTTCAGAGCGACTTTTGAGGCGTACGGCGTTAAAATCGATTCGGCATACGATTTCATGAACAGGATAGCCGAAGCGGCTTATCCGCCCGAAAACGAGCTTATAACGGACACTTCATTTTCGGGCAAGCGAATTGCACCCGATGTGAGAGGCAGTATAAGCAATATATGCGTTGATAATTTTACTCCGGAACAGCTTATTTGCAGTGTACTCAAAGGCACCGTAAAGGAGCTTTACGATATGTATTCCGAAATCAGCGCATCACTTCCGATTAAGCCGACTGTTTTGGCAGCATCTGGAAACGGCTTCAGAAAATGTGCCGTATGGCGCCATATTGCCGAGGATGTTTTCGGCATGAAGGTGTGTATCCCCGCGCATAAGGAAGAAGCGGCGTACGGTGCCTCGGTATTCGGGCTTGCCGCGTGCGGAATGTATCCGAGCGTTGCCGATGCGCAGAAAATTATACAGTACATTTAACCGAAATTTTCACTGTTCGGTTTGGTAATACACTGATATTAAAGGAGAAAATAAACATGACAGAAAAAAATATTGTAAATAATCCCATATTTTTTGAACGCAACCGTGTTGCAAGAATATATACAGGCGGAAAATTGTTTTCGGGCTTTTTCGGTGATGAGCCTGTTGACGGTTTTTTACCGGAAGAATGGGTTTGCTCAACAGTAAGTGCTTTGAATGAGGGAAGCACGGTTAAAAACGAGGGACTTTCCGTTGTTCGCGGAACGGATATATTATTTACCGATCTTATCAAAAATTATCATGACGAGCTTTTGGGCAACCGCAAAGCTTTTCCCGTGCTTGTAAAACTGCTTGACAGTGCCGTTCGTCTGCCTATTCAGGCGCACCCCGATAAAGAATATTCAAGAAAGTATTTTTCATCCGATTTCGGCAAGGCTGAATCATGGGTCGTTGTTGACACGAGGGAAGACGCTTGCCTTTACTTCGGTTTCAAGAATAAAATCACAAAAGAAGAATTCCGTGCGGCAGTAGAGCGCAACTACGATGACCCCGACTGCATGGAACCGCTTGTAAACCGCATACCCGTTAAAAAAGGTGACGTTTATTTTGTACCTGCTAAAATGGTTCACGCAATCGGCGCAGGCTGTCTTATACTTGAGACGCAGGAGCCTACCGATTTTACAATACAGCCCGAAGCATGGTGCGTAGGCAACAGAATAAGCGAGCAGACAATGTACATGGGGCTTGACGAGGATATTGCACTTGACGTTTTCGATTATGATATATACGGCGAAAAGGCAATAGCAGCTGGCAAGAAGGAGCCTGTTGTTTTATACGAAAAAGACGGAGTAAAGCGCGAAAGCCTTATTTCTTATTCCGATACGCCGTGCTTTGCCGTAAACAGAATCACATTAAAATCCGCGTCAACCACGGACTTCACAGCTCCCGCAATTTATATTGTTACTGAGGGCAACGGAAAAATCGTTTGCGGTGAAAACACGTTTGATGTTCACAAGGGTGATTATTTCTTTGCACCGTACAGCATAAAGGATAAATTCAGCGTAACAACCGACGGCAATATGGAGATCGTTGAATGCCTCCCTGCACTTGAAGCCTGAAAAATAAATTTGTATATAAAAACTCCTCCGTCTGTATTTCACAAAACGGAGGAGTTTTGGTTTTACACATCAAATTTTTGTTCTCAATCGATTTCATCCGTTGAATCGTCATCATTGCAGAGCTTTGTAATCAAAACCTTGATTATTCTGTTGTTTGTCTGCTTTATGACCTTAAGACGTATATTGTCAACAACAATATCTATATTTTCGTCCTTGTGCGGAATGTGACCTATTGAATAAACTATAAGTCCCGCCACGGTATCATACTTAACATTGCTGTCGTCAAGCTCAAGGTCAAGCTCTGTATTCAACTCGTGAATTGCCACAGTACCGTTTACTATGTAGCTGTTTTCGTCCTGCTTTACAATATCGGATTCGTCGTCAAATTCATCGTTTATATTTCCGACTATTTCCTCAACAAGGTCCTCCATTGTAACAAGACCGGAAAAACCTCCGAATTCATCCAATAGGAAAGCCATCTGCTGATTTACGGCCTTCATTTTTCTGAACAATTCGTCGGCGTCTATAAATTCTCTTGCGAAAAACGGATCACGCATTATGCTTTTAAGGTCGACCTTATCAAAGCCGTTTTTATGTGCGCTTGTAAGAATATCCTTGACATTTATTACGCCGATAATGTTGTCAATCGAATCCTTATAAACAGGAACACGTGTGTATTTTTCATTCAGCATTTTTTCTATGTTTTCAGATGTGTCATCGTCAATATCGATCATAAACACATCAACACGGGGAGTCATGAGGTCTGTCGCGTTCAAATGATAGAATTTCAGCGTTGATTCTATAATTTTCTGCTTATCCTCGCCTATTGAGCCGTCGCTGACGCCCTCTGTTACAACATCGATAATATCGTCATCCGATACCTTTTCTTCATCGACATCCTTATCAATCTTAAACAGCTTTGCAAGAAGATTACAGCTGCCCGAAAGCAGTCTGACAAACGGGGAAGCAACAAATTTGACCGCGAGAAGAACTCCGGCAAAATTCATTGACGTCTGTTCCGGATTGCGCAGTGCAATACGCTTTGGCAACAATTCACCGAATATCAATGTTACATACGACAATATGAGCGTTATAAGTATCAACGATATTTTATCGCCGTACGGAATACCTATCTTAAAAAGCCATTTTCCAAAGCCTTCAGACAGTGTTACAGAAGCAGTTGCCGATGAAAAGAAGCCCGCCAATGTTATTCCGACCTGTATTGTCGATAAAAACTTTGTTTCGTCACTTGCAAGCTTTTCAACATTCTGAGCTTTTTTGTTTCCCTCAGAAGCTAAACGTTTAATTTTGTTTTTGTTGGCAGATACCACAGCCAGCTCCGCAGCAGCAAAGAACGCATTAATAGCAGTCAATACGATTATCAATACTATCTGCGGCATAATACTTGCAGTATCCGCGTCAGGATCATCTGATTCCATTTTATACTCCTTTTAAATATAAATAAAATATTAAACAATAATACGGATTTACATCCATATCTCATTTAATCAATATTGTAACATGGATATATGATTTTGTCAACGATATTTTTTTCATTTTGTGCATAATTTTTGCCCGATTTTTACTCTGCCGCAAATTCATTTTGAACGCACAACGGCTCACAATATTCAGCCTCGGTTTTAACAATATGGTATTTCCGAGCCGTAAAATATCATGAGCCGTTTGAAGTGATTTACATTACCGATTTATAATTTCAGCTTTTGAGCTTCTTTATCAGCTTGCGCACTTTGTCCTGCTGACTTTTTTCTATCATGGGGAGTATGCGGTTTGCAAGCGTTATTGCCTGCGAGGAGCTTATTCCAGCCTCTCCGCTTTTTACCATTTTTACCAGCTTATCAATTGCTTCGTCGTTATTGAGATCCTTCATGGAATCAAGCACCTTTTTTATATCTGTCATTGCCTTTGATTTCCTTTCATTAAATACAGTTGTCTGTTTTTACTTCAATCTATTCCGATGCCATATTATTTGTGACATAAAGGCGGTGTCGACATAATATGAAGTAAGGAAAATAAAGAGGTGTGATTATGGATACTGATGCTTTGATAATATGTGAAGAAGAAAATGAAATCCGGGAAAATGAAATCGAAGAAAGCAAAACCGGAAAAGGACCCAATATGATAGTGAAGCTGAGCGATATGCTGAAAAACAATCCCGAGATTCCGGATGCGCTCAGAGATCTTACGCCGTATTTTTCTCCGGGAATGCGCCCCAAAATAGCACAGATAGCGGCATTCGGGGATTTTATGATGAGAATGTCGGATACATCATCGTTTACAGTGAGCGCAACAGAGGAGCCTCGTGACATATCGGGCATTTACGGCACATTAAAAAAATATATACCTATGAACAAAAGACAAAACATCGATACTGTAATGGGTTTTGTTGACAACATCAAAATAAAAATGAATCCCAAGCCTGCCGCAAACGGACTTGAAAACATAATAAATATGCTCACACGCCTGAACGAGCTGAATAAAATCGCAGCTTCCGTAGGGGCAGCAGAGAAAATTGCAACTGCAATAAGCAGTCCCGACAAAAAAGACTCAATGGATACTGACGGCATGGTTTCTCTGATAAACAGCCTTATGGGAGGAGATAAAATGAAGCAGATAGGCTCGATGCTTGACAAAATACTGGGAGGAAATAAATAGATTTTGCGGAAATAATATTGAAAAAATATGCTTTTTGTGGTACAATAAACTATAATTCGATAGATAGGTCATTCTGCTTGCAAGCGGATTTAAGGCTTTGCAAACGTCTGATTTTCTTTTAAGGAGAAAATATTCATTGGGATCAAATATCATCAATCTTTCCGATAATGCCGAATTCAATAAGGCTGTCGGCGAGCTAAGACAAATTAATACAGGTATCATAAGGCATTACTATATATACACATTCGGCTGTCAGATGAATGTGCATGATTCCGAGATTCTCTCGGGAATACTCAGCGAATGCGGATTTCACCCGTCGCCAAAGGCTGAGAATGCCGACGTGATTTTAATAAATACGTGCTGCATACGTGACCACGCCGAACAAAAAACGCTCGGTCTTTTGGGAACGCTCAAGGAATTAAAGGCTCAAAATCCGTCACTCGTAATAGGAATTATAGGCTGTATGACGCAACAGCTTGATTTTGCAAAGAAAATAAAAGCAAAATTCCCGTACGTGGATATAATTTTAGGCACAAACTGTGCCGATAAATTGCCTGCCGCAGTGCTTAATGCCTATACCGTTGAGGATTCAAAAAAGCGTCGCACACTATATCATGACGATAACGACAGCTCCATTATTGAAAACGCGCCTGTAAAGCGTTCACGCAGTGTAACATCGTGGCTCAATATCATGTACGGGTGCAATAATTTCTGTACGTACTGCATTGTTCCGTACGTAAGAGGCAGGGAGAGAAGCCGCTCGCCCGAAGCAATATTAAGAGAAGTCAAAGAGCTTGCCGAAAACGGCACAAAGGAAATTACTCTTCTCGGGCAAAACGTAAATTCATACGGTAAAGAGCTTGATTATTCATTTGCGCGCCTGATAAGGGAAATAAACAAGGTTGACGGAATAGAGCGCATTCGCTTTATGACTTCGCACCCCAAGGACATATCCGATGAGCTTATATCGGCGTTCGGTGAATGCGAAAAGCTGTGCGAGCATTTGCATCTGCCTTTGCAGTCGGGAAGCGACAAAATATTAAAGGATATGAACCGTAAATACGATTTTGCAAAATACAGCGAGATCACAAAAAAACTGCGCCAAACTCAGCCTGCAATCGAAATATCCACCGACATTATAGTTGGATTTCCGGGAGAAACGGACGACGACTTCAAGCGCACACTTGACGCAGTGGAGGAAATGAGGTTTTCATTTGCTTTCATGTTTGCTTATTCTCCGAGAAACGGCACAAAAGCGGCGGCTATGGAAAATCAGATTCCGAACGCTCTGAAAAAAGAGCGTCTTAATACTCTCATTGCAAAGCAAAATGAAATAAGCGCCCAAATAAGCTCGGAATATATCGGCAAAACAGTCGAGATACTTTCCGAGGGCAGAGTCTCGGATGAGGACGAGGATGCTGTTGATAAAACAAAGCAAATGGGGCGCACAAGAACAAATAAGAAAGTGTATTTTGTCGGCGACGACGATACAAGCGGAAAAATATTACACGCGAAAATAAACAACTCGGTATCCGTCACACTTGGCGGAGAAATAGTCTGAGATACGGAGTAAAACGATATGGCGACGGATTTTAGTGAAATAAAAAACAAAGTTACCCCTATGATGAGGCAATACATCGAAACAAAAGAGAAAAATCGTGACGCACTGCTTTTTTACAGGCTCGGGGATTTTTATGAAATGTTTTTTGACGACGCAAAGATCGCCTCAAAAGAGCTGGAGCTTACACTTACAGGCAAGGACTGCGGACTTTCCGAGCGTGCGCCTATGTGCGGTATTCCATACCATTCCGTCGAAAAATATATCGCAAGACTTATCGATAAGGGCTACAAGGTTGCCATATGCGAGCAAATGGAGGACCCTGCCACCGCAAAAGGTCTTGTGGCAAGAGATATAACAAAAATTATCACACCGGGAACTCTTACCGAGCAGTCGATGCTCCAGGAGGACAAAAACAATTACATAATGTGCGTATCAAAGGCACAAAACAAGCTCGGCATTGCTTATGCCGATATTTCCACAGGCGAATTTTATGTTCAGGAATTGGAATCCTCGGATATTGCCGCGCGATTCAAAAACGAGCTCAACAGCATTTCGCCGAATGAAGTAGTATATAATTCCGCGCAGGCGGCGGACGATTCTTTTGCCCCAATAAAGGATTCATTTGCGAACATTTATTCCACGCCGTATTATGATTGGTGTTTTTCGTACAAAAACGCATACTTAAAGCTTAATCAGCATTTCGGCACAGATAATCTCAACGGCTTCGGAATAGAGAATATGCACGCTGTTATAATTGCCGCCGGTGCGCTTATGGAATATCTTTACGAAACACAGCGCAGCTCCGTAAAGCAGATAACCTCCATGAAAATAAAGCATACATCTGATTTTATGTACATGGATGCTTTTACGAGAAGAAATCTTGAGTTGACTGAAAATATACGCACAAAGGGCAAAAAAGGCTCTTTGCTCGGTCTTTTGGACAAAACAAAGACAGCTCCGGGCGCAAGAATGCTCAGACGCTGCATGTCGGAGCCTCTTTTGCAGTATTTCCCGATTGAAGCAAGGCTTGATTCCGTTGAGGAGCTTTTTTCAAAGCGCTTAAAATCAGAGGAGCTGGAAGAAGTACTCTCGGATTTCAAGGATATAGAGCGCATTACATCGAGAATCACGTCCGGAACTGCGTCGGCGCGAGACCTTATCGCACTCAGGGACAGCCTTGAGCTTATGCCGAAAGTAAAAGAAGTTTTGTCGGGCTTTACGTCAGGGCTTATTACGGAATCGATTAAAAACATTGATTCGTTAAATGATGTTGCCGTTCTTATCCGCAACACGATTGCCGACTGCCCTCCGCTTAACCTTAAGGACGGCGGAACAATTAAAGAGGGCTACAGCGAGGAGCTTGATAAGCTCAGATCCGTTATGACAAACGGTTCCTCGTGGATACTCGCGCTCGAACAGGAGGAACGCGACAGAACAGGCATAAAGAACCTTAAAATCGGCTTCAACAAGGTATTCGGATATTATATTGATGTCACAAATTCATACAAAGACCTCGTACCGAGCGATTTTATAAGGCGTCAGACTCTTGCCAATTCGGAAAGATATGTTACTCCGAAGCTTAAAGAGCTTGAAGAGCTTATGCTCAATTCCGAGGGCAAGATTTACAAGCTCGAATCGGAAATATTCAATATGGTACGGGACGAAATTGCCGATGAAGCAAAAAGACTTCAGGAGCTGTCCAATTCGGTTGCGGTGATAGACTGTCTGCACGCATTTGCAAGGATCGCACGCGACAATAATTTCGTCCGTCCGCATATAAACACAAACGGAATAATCAATATTAAAAACGGCAGACACCCTGTAATAGAAAGCAATATACAGCAGGGAAGCTTTGTTCCGAACGATACTTATCTTGATAAAGCAGACAGCAAGGTCATAATAATTACAGGTCCCAACATGGCAGGAAAAAGCACTTATATGCGTCAGACGGCAATAATAGCCTTTATGATGCAGATAGGAAGCTTTGTTCCGGCGGACAGTGCCGATCTTTGCATATCGGATCGCATTTTTGTAAGAGCAGGTGCGACAGATGATATTTCACAGGGACAAAGTACATTCATGGTGGAAATGAATGAAGTTGCAAGCATACTGCATAACGCTACCGAAAACAGTCTGCTCATATTCGACGAGGTAGGCAGAGGAACAAGCACTTATGACGGCTTGAGCATTGCGTGGGCAGTAGTCGAATATGCCGCCGATGTACATTTGCTCGGAGCAAAGACTCTGTTTGCAACGCATTACCATGAATTGACGGAGCTTGAGGACAAGCTGTATGGAATAAAGAATTACCACGTAATAACAAAAGAATACAACGACGATATTGTGTTCTTAAGAAAAATCGTGCCCGGAGAAGCCGTACACAGCTACGGAATACAGGTTGCAAAGCTTGCGGGAGTTCCGAACAGCATTATTATAAGAGCAAAGGAAATATTGAATCAGCTCGAAAAGAGCGATATAAACAATTCCGCACAAAAGCAAACAAACAGTGAGCAGGATAACGCCAATTCGCCCGAAACACAAAAGGCGCTCAAGCTTGCCGATGAACTGAGGAGAATGAATACGGATAAGATAACAGCGCTTGAGGCGCTTGTCATACTTGATGATCTCAAGAGAAAGTATACGTAATGGGAAAAATTAATTTACTTGACGACAGATTGATAAATCAGATAGCTGCCGGAGAAGTAGTTGAAAATCCGGCATCCGTAATCAAGGAGCTTGTTGAAAACTCCATTGACGCAGGCAGTACGTCCGTTACAATTGAGTTTTCAAAGGGAGGAACGGAATACATAAGAATTATCGATAACGGCTGCGGAATGGACGAGGAGGACGCGCATACGGCGTTTCTCCGCCATGCAACGAGCAAGGTGTCCTCATCTGACGATCTTCAGCATATTGCGACTATGGGCTTCAGAGGAGAGGCGCTTGCAAGTATAAGCGAGGTTTCAAGAGTAGAGCTTACAACGAGCACGGGCGACATCGGAACGCAGATAATAATGCGCGGCGGAATACAAGAATCCGAAAGAAAATTGGGCTTTCCGCGCGGAACGACAATTGAAGTCAGCAATCTGTTTTTCAATACTCCCGCAAGAAAGAAATTCCTGAAATCGCTTCGTCAGGAAACAAATAATATACTCGAGCTTTGCTCAAAATTAATATTGGCACATCCCGATATTGCTTTTAAGGTTGTAAACTCGGGCAGAGTCGAAATGCGTTCGGACGCAAATGGGAACATGCTCGATGCAATATGCTCTGTTTACGGCGCAAATATTAAGGATGAGGTTGTGCCCGTATCAAAAACCACAAACGGTATCAAAATAACAGGCTATGTCTCTAAACCTGCCTATGCTGAATTAAACAGACGTAAGCAGTCGTTTTTCGTAAACGGCAGATACGTAAAAAGCAGTCTTATTGCAATGGCGCTTGACGAAGCATTCAAAGGGAAGCTTATGGTAAACAAATTTCCGTTTGCCGTGCTTTATATTAATCTGGCGTATTCTGAGGTTGACGTTAATGTGCATCCTCAGAAAACAGAGGTAAGATTTTCAAATACAAAAGCGGTTTTCGGTGCTGTAATGAGTGCGGTTGAACAGGCACTTATGCCCGATGATGTGCTGCCTGAAATGAAATTTGAGGACGAAACCGAAAATGAGAGCGCAAAAATTGTAAGAGCACCTGATGTTGAAATTCAAATATCGAATAAATTCGACGATGTTGAGCCTAAAAAGGATTTACACTTTGATGTGCCGACAAAAGTAACATCTCAGCCTCACATTGAAGTAAAAAAAGAGGAAGCGTTTGATTCGATACCGAATAAAAATGATGTTAAGTTGAAAAAAGACGATGTTATTGTCGTGCCTGTTGCAAATGAGCCGAAGGATATAAAATCAAGCTCCGAAGCAAAATCGGCAAGCTCGGAAGTATCCGCAAAATTTGTCCTCCGCGAAAGCAGAACGGATTTTGAAGTAATTCAACCCAAAAGCAAAGAAAGCAAGCAAAATTTTGCCGATAAAGCCGAAGAAAGCATATTTGAAGAGCCGCGGAATTTTTCGGTAGACTTCAAGGTGTGCGGAGTTTTGTGGGATACTTATATACTTGTTCAAAGCGACGATTTATGCTGTATAATCGATCAGCACGCAGCGCACGAAAGATTTTTGTATGACAAATATTTGGCAGACTTCAATGCCAAAAAGGTTGCGATTCAACAGCTTTTGATACCTGAGGTTATTGACGCGGAGCCTGCCGTTATCGATTTAATAGGCGAGAATACCGAAATATTCGAGCAGCTCGGTTTTGACATAGAGATTTTCGGCAATAATTCATGTGTGATAAGAGGTGTTCCGTCAGTTACGTGCAATGCGCCGTCAAGAACCGTATTCAATGAAGCGTTAGAGCTTATGAAGCAGAACCTGTCCGCAGAAAACGTAGTTCGCGATATAGTTTGTCCCGAGCTTATGAAATCAGCCTGCAAGCACGCAGTTAAAGGCAATCAAAGGCTTTCAGATTCGGAAATAAGGTTTATTGTCGAAGCGTTAAGATCATTAAAGGGACTTACCTGTCCGCACGGCAGACCCATTGCCATAACGATTAGCAGGAAAGAAATGGAAAAGAGATTTGGAAGAATACAATAATGTGTGCATTGATGGCAAAAAGCTTCCGCTTGTTGCGGTTGTAGGACCGACAGCTTCGGGAAAAACGGGTTTTGCCGTTGAAATAGCAAAAAAATTCAACGGCGAGGTCATTTCCATGGACTCAATGCAGATATATAAAAGACTCAATATAGGTACAGCAAAGCCGTCGGAATCGGAAATGCAAGGAATAAAGCATCATTTGATCGATTGCGTTGATGCAAATGAGCCATTCACCGCAAACGATTATGTTGCCCTTGCCGCCAATACTGCCGAAAATATATATTCGCAAGGGAAGCTGCCCATTATTTGCGGCGGAACGGGCTTATATCTCAATTCACTGCTTTATTCCTACAATATGTCCGAAGCCGAGGTTGACTATTCTTTAAGGGAACAGCTTTACAAAGAGGCTGAAGAATACGGTCGAGAGCATATTTACAACCGACTTAAAGCTGTCGACCCCAAAAGTGCCGAAGAAATACATCCGAACAATGTAAAACGAGTGATACGTGCGCTTGAAATATATATGCTGACCGGAAAGCCTAAATCGGAACAAATAACCTCGCTTGAGGACGGACCTTTTGACGCGCTTGTTTTCGGCATGAATTGGGACAGAGAAGCATTGTACGAGAGAATCAACAGGAGAGTGGATATAATGCTCGAAAACGGTCTTGAAGACGAGGTGCGAACACTTCTTAACGACGGCATTTTGAGAAAAGGAAGCGAGCTTACTCAGGCAGGGCAGGCGATAGGCTACAAGGAAATGCTTGAATATATCGACGGAGAAATAAGCTTTAACGATGCTGTTGAAAAAATAAAAATGAACACAAGACGTTATGCAAAGCGTCAGATGACATGGTTCAAAAAGACAAAGAATATAAGGTGGATGAATCCGTATAACGATGCGGAAAAATCGGAAGCCTATAATATAATTAAAAATTTTACGGAAAGGTTTGGTTTTATAAATGAATTTTAATGATTATAAGTACAAAATGGAGCTTCATGCTCATACACATCCCGGAAGCGGATGCAGCTCTGTTTCACCTGAAAGAATGGTTGCGGTTCATAAGCAGATAGGCTGTGACGCTGTTGTTATAACAAATCACTTTCATCTGGGACACATCGATCATTACATTGAACCGACATATTTTTATGAATGCCTCAATAAGGACAGAAAAGCACTTGTGGAGACATATCTTGCAGGCTACAAAAAGACGTATGAGATAGGTAAAAAAGAGGGTCTTAACGTAATACTCGGCATGGAGATTCGTTTCCCTCAGGACAGCAATGATTATCTTGTTTTCGGCATAGACGAGGATTTTGTGGATAAGTCTATCGATTATCTTGATAAATCGCTTGAGGAATTCTATAAAGGTATGAAGAACGACAAAAACGTAATTATACAAGCGCATCCGTTCAGAAACGGCATGAGACACATGACAAGCGAATTTCTTGACGGAATTGAGACGTTCAATCTGCATCCCGAGCACAATTCAAGAGTAGGCGTTGCGTGTGAATATGCACGTGACAATCATTTCCCGCTCACGACTTGCGGTTCTGACTTCCACGACGAGCCGAGCTTCGGACTTGCACTCATGAAATCAAAGACGTTGCCCGAGGATTCATTTGAGCTTGCGGAAATTATAAAGTCTCGCGATTATCTGTTTGATGTATCGGGTACGACTGTAATTCCGTACGGCTTCAAAGAATCTCTGTAACGCTTGAAAATACAGGAGAATTATGATATACAGCGAAAGGTATCTGCCACAGATAGAGGACTACACTTCAAACGGAGATTTGTCCGTTGAAGCAATAATGCGTATATTTGAAAATACCGGAAGTCATCATTCCGACAGCGTCGGCGACGGACTCATAAACGGCACATTGAAGGGAACGGCGTGGATTCTTGCCGAGTGGCATATTGAAATATTAAAGCGCCCCAAAAACGGGGATATAATTAACGCTTCTACATGGGCTGTATCTATTCCGCGACCGGGCATGATAACATCGAGAAGCTACATGATAAAGGATCCAAACGGGAATATATATGCTCAAGGCTCTGCAAGACTTGTGCTCATGGACACAAATACAGGCAAGATCATGCGCATAACATCCGAGCTTATTGATAAGTACGCGCCCGAGGAGAAGGATATTTTCGGTGACAGTGTTTTTCGCATTAACAAGCCGGAAGGCTACGAATACGAAAAGGAAATAGCTATCAGGCGGACGGATATAGATTTCAATCATCACGTACACAACATTTGCTATTTGAGTTACGCTTTGGATACTATCCCCGAGGATGTATTTGAAAAAGACGAATTTACAAAGGTAGACGTGGTATATAAAAAGCCGATTAAAGCCTGCAAAAGCGCAATATGCAAATACACTGCCGAAGAAAACAAACATACGGTCGGCATATTTTCAGGCGCAGGCGAGCTTAATTCGCTTGTTGTGCTTACGGTATAAAGATTATACGGTGTCGGAATTTTTCGGCACCGTATTTTTGTATAATGCTTTTGAAATACGGCAATAATATCGGAAAATACATTTAATCTGTACGGTTTTAAAATATGGAAAATCTGATAAGAGTATCCGATATACTCGTTTTTGACGCCAAAACAAAGGATGAGAAAAAGGACTTTAATATTGCCGATGTCATTTTAAGTCACAAGGGCTACGTCAGCGGAATTGTAATTTCGGGCAAGGGGTTATTCGGGATAAAGCGTTATGCTTCGGTTGAGAACATAGAGAAAATAGAAAAAGACAGTATCATAATAAACGGTTACTGTAAGTTCAAGCCAGAATTTGTTAAAAATCTTCAATACTCATCGACAAAGCTTTTGAAGAAAAAGGTAGTCTCCGAGGACGGCGTATTTATGGGGATACTCTCGGATTTTTATATCCACTCCGAGAAAAAGCGCGTAATGGCGGTTGAGGTTGCAAGAAGCTTTTTTGAGGACCTCTTCACGGGGCGAACGTTAATTCCCGGCAATATTATTGCCGATGAAAGCGATGCAATAATCATAACCGAGATACAGCTTGAAAACAAGCTCCACAATACAAAAGGCATAATAAATGCCATTGATGACGGCATCAGCAGGAGCTGAATAAATGCTCCTGCTGATTTTTTCGGTTATATATAAATTATTTCATACTTGCTTTTGAAAATTACAGACAGGGAATAGGCTTTTGCCTTATTCACGCCTTTACAGCTCTGCAATCTTTTATTTCAGAGCATATTCTGTTTATAATTTCTTTTATCTGTTCTTCCTTTTCTTCCATATCCTTGACGAGCTTGAATTGTGTGCGGCATCTGTCAAGATTATGATTCTCGCGATGTATTCTGAAATATACATCACCTGCTATATGATCCGCAAGAAAACGCATTCCGCATTCAAGCGTCATCATTTTGCCTGCGTATGGAAGCATATTTATTTCTTCATCTGTGAGCAACTGACCGCATTCTTCAAGATAGCCTCTTGTAAACGCTTCAAAAAGCTCAAGACTGCAATACACTTTGTCGAGGTCCTTTTCATCTTCCGCCGCCGGATTTGTTCCGAATCTAATTGCATCGCCGAAATCATATAAGGATAGTCCCGGCATAACCGTATCGAGATCAACAACAGCAATCGGCTTACCCGTTTTTCTGTCAAACAAAACGTTGTTAAGCTTTGTATCGTTATGTGTCACGCGGAGTGGAAGAGTGTTGTTTTCGATCTTGTCGGTAAAAAGAGAGCAGAAGTCCTTTCTTTCGCGCACGAACTCTATTTCTTCGGCAACGCTTTCTGCTTTTCCGCTTGCATTTTCCTTTACGGCAGCCTCAAAATCATTGTAGCGCGACGGCGTATTGTGAAAATTCTTTATTGTTTCATGGAGCGTATCGGCAGGATAAGAATCGAGCTGTCGCGTAAATTTACCAAACGCCTTGCCCGCGTAATAAAAATCGACGGGGTGTTCTATAACCTGAAGCGTAACCGAATCGTTTACAAACGAAAACATACGCCATGTGCCGTCATTGATCGTTATATAAAGCTTGCCCTCGCATGACGGAATTATGTGCAGAACGCCTCTTTGAGGGTCGCCGCCCTCATCTTTGATTATGTTTGAGAGATATATTGTAACATTGTTTATGTTTTCCATAAGCTCACCGGGATTCACAAAAATACCGGTGTTTATTTTCTGAAGTATGTATGATTTATTTTTATCGGTCGTTACCAAAAAAGTTGTATTGATATGTCCGCAGCCGTAGCTTTCTGCCGACAGTATTTCCCCCTCAATACAAAAATGCTGTGCTACATCTTTTATTTGTTCCATATTCTGTTATAAAGCCTTTCGGATAGTTTATTTTGCTATACTGCATTATATGAATTAATATATATAAACTCCATACTATTCTAACAGATATTATCTTATTTTGCAAGCTGTATTCTCGTGTTTTCAAAAATTTAATAGATCAGAACGAAAAAGAAAAATTTTTTTATAAATTTGTCCGAATCTATTGCAAAAAATCATTTTTTGTTATATAATACTCTGTGCTGTTTTGATTCGAAATGCAGTATGCGTTACGAAGCCTTTCGCGCTTGTTTTGTGTTGCAAATCAAATTTATGAATACAGCTTATTGTTTTACGTACAAAGCAGTCGATTCTTTTTCGGCTGAAAATAATAAATTACGGAGGTTTGAAACATGAATTTCGAACAGTTATGGAATACCGTTCTCAGCTGGCTTTCGACTGAAGGTATCAAAATAGTAATTGCAATCGTTGTACTTATTATCTCCTTTCAGCTCATTAACTGGCTTTCCAGAACATTCAAGAAATGGTGCATTAAAAAAGATTTTGATTTGACATTGGGCAAAATACTCAGACATACAATGCGAATCGGCTTGAAGTGTCTTGTTGTAGTAAGCCTTTTGGGTTATCTCGGAATCGATACCGCAGGAATTGCAGCTCTTGTTGCATCTCTCGGTGTTGCTATCGGTCTTGCCGTACAGGGCTCTTTGGGTAACTTTGCAGGCGGCATACTCATAATACTTCTCAGACCGTTGAGAATAGGCGACTTTATAGAAGCTCAGGGTGTCAGCGGTGTCGTTGAAGACATTACGATTTTTTATACCTACATAACAACAGGCGACAACAAGTCTATCTGTGTTCCTAACGGCGCACTTGCAAACGGAAATATCATCAATTACAGCAAAAAGGATATTCGCCGTGTTGACCTTACATTCTCAATCAGCTATAACGAAGATTTCACACGTGCTCAGAAGGCTATTCTTGAGGTTTGCGCCGCAAACGACAAGATACTTACAGAACCGGGTATCACTTGCAGAATGGTTGCTCACAGCGAAAGCACGATTGATATTGTAACGAGAGTTTGGACAAAGAATGCTGATTATTGGTCTGTATATTTTGATATGCTCGAACAGGTCAAGGCTAAATTCGATGCGGAAAAAATCGAAATTCCTTTCAAGCAGATCGATGTTCATATGGACAAACAGCAATAATGTTAACGCAAAATCAAACGTCCCTGCCGATATTTTTCGGCAAGGACGTTTTTTATTATCTGTTATTTTTGAAATTAAATATCAGCCGTTTCATAGAATAAGACTTTTCCTTGTCTTATTGCAAGCTCAAGAGTAAGACCGTTTTTAAGTTCATCGGACGTTTTCTTGAATGTTGTGCCGTTTGATGAATCTGTGAATGTATAAAGCTTGCCGTCCTGAACGTGCATTTTTGCAGTATAGCTTTCATCGGGAGATTTTATGTTCCTTATGAACTGTACGTATCCGCGGTTGTTTTCAGGCTCGTCAAATTGGCAGGCATACCAATCCTCAGTGCTCTTGCGGCACTCGCTGAGAGGATAGTAGTCACCAAAGAGAGCAAGTTCGGCGGCGCGTCTCCAAATTTTTTCCATGCGTTTTGTGCGCTCAAATTCTTCCTCGGGTGCGTTATATGCCGTCATGTATGTTACAGCCGGAACCATTGCGCATTGGAATGAAAATTCATCGTTATCAACCCATTTGCCTATGTTTTCTTCCACAAATTGTTTGTCCCATGACATATTGTGTGAACGGAAATACGGAATCCATTCGTGCATTTCTCTGAACTGCTTCTGCTTTATTTCATGAATGCCGTATCCGACGTCTGTGTAGTGCAACGGAACAGCACGGCGCATTGTTTCAAGATCGTTTCTTCTGCCGCCCGAAGCGCACGAGTCGATCCAAAGACCCGGATTGCGGAATATAAGCTCATCCCAATATTTGAGGTAGCCTTGTGCGTGCAGATTTTCAACCGCGCCGATTCTGTCGGGCGCTTCCGCCTTTTCAAAGCATTTTTGCGGATTGAAGTTAAAGTCTTGTCTGTATATTTTTATTCCGCTTGACTTTATAATACCGTCAACTCTTTCAATGAGCCATTCAAGAGCTTCTTTGTTCCCGAGATTGAGCAGATGATTGCCGCGATGTCCCTCGCTTTCATCCTCCAAAGGAATAAGCCATTCATGATGCTCTTCGTGCAATTCTGTTCCGGGCACAACTCTTTCCGGTTCAAACCAGAGCAGGAATCTTGTTCCGTATTTGTTGCATTCATCGCCTATCGGCTTTAAGCCGTTCGGGAATCTCTCTTCATCGGGCTTCCACGTACCAATATCGGGCCATGAATAATTGCATTTATACCACCCGGCATCTATCCACCATATATCAGGCGTCAGGCCGCGTGATACATACTCTCTGAGTGCCATTATCTGATTTTCTTCGGTTGCTCCCGTAAATTCGGGATGACCGTCCGCCTCGTAATAATGCAGGCAAAGCATAGGCTCAATAGGCTTGCCGTTTTCACGCGGAATTATGTGCGCAATATACCATTTTCTCCAAAGATTGCGGCTTTTGTCCTCATCACCCGAGGTTATCATAAGCGTCAGGGTAGGGGTGCGCATTGTTTCACCCGGATGAATCTTCATATTGCATCTGAGCTGTCCGCAAAGATATTCAATACCGTTCTCGACTCTTGCAACGCTTGCTCTCCAGCCGACAGGCCAGCCTATTGCCGCTCTGCATATAAAGCCGTCAAACACAAGCTTCATGTACGGGAACGCGCCGTTGCAGGATGTTGAATCATTTGTGTGTATTTCGACAGGACCGTTTTTTATCTCATCGGTGTACCATTCATAGCCGTTATCACCGCACGTGTCTCCGTTGCCGTGAATGAAAGACTCAAAAGCACCGTCAATTTTTCCTCCGAGCATTATATCGGAAATTATTGGCGTATCATCTGAACCGTTGTTTGTAAATTCGGCGTACCACTCCGAAACGGGGTAATCACGGTATTCATTATGCGTCACACGTATTGAAAGAGAACACTCGGAGCATTTTCCTTCATAAATCCACCTTGTTATATTTGCGTCCACGATCTCACGCCTTACAGTTCTCTCAAAGCAGTCGGGTATACCGAAAAATTCTTTCCCCATAAGCTTGAATCTTATCGGAATATCGCAAAAATCGACGTTTCCCGATTTAGTATCGGCAGTGAATATTTTGCTCATTAAAGCCATATCGGCAGGCATAGTTTCAGTAATCATTTTATTCCTCCAAATTGTTGCTGTCAACAGGTAAATTATATCATTATTGAAAATAAATTACAAGACCATTTGATTTAAATTAAATAAAAACCGTTATCTTTGCATTCGGATAACGGTTATAAATATTATTCTACAGCAGAACTGTTATTGCATTATGGACGTTTACAACTTCATTTACTTGTGAAGCGTTTGCCTGTTCGCCGTCAACAGTCCAATCTATGCCGTCCTCACAATAAAATGTTCCGCGGCTTGCGTTTGCAAACACAATGCTCGGACAATCGTATTTTTGGGCGACAATAGCGTGAATACATTCATTCAATTCGACAATGTTTTTGGGAGATTTCACAAGAAAAACCTCAAACACTCCGTCGCTCATGCTCACAACCTCCGGGTCAAACGACAGTATTCCGCCGACAGATGTTGAATTTGTTATGGCACCGAATATATAGTCATCCTCGTATACCGCATTTTCAGCCTCAAACTTCATGTGAATGGGCTTGATTGAGGAGAGGTCTTTTATGCCTTCCAAAATATATGCCGCACGACCGAGCACATTTTTGAGATTCTGCGGAGCGGCAAAAGACGTTTTTGTGAAAGCGCCGAAAGAAGTTACATATGAAAAATATCTGTCGTTGAATTTGCCGACGTCAAGCTGAACGGGTTTGGCATTTATAATTTTTTCGGCAGCCTTAACTACGTTTTTGGGAATGTCAAGGCTCGATGCAAAATCATTGGTGCTTCCGGCTGGTATATATCCTATCGGCGTTTTGTGTCCGCCGTTCAAAATACCGTTTATAACCTCGTTGAGCGTTCCGTCGCCGCCTATACATATGACTTTATCATATTCACCGGCATACTGCTCAGCCAATGTTATTCCGTCGCCGCGTTGAGACGTCATTTCAACGGTAACATGGTAACCGTTTTTACTGAACAATTCAAGTATGTCCGCAAGATATGGCTTTGCCTGTTTTTTACCGGCATACGGATTCATAATCAGTAAATCTTTTTCCATAAATAAAACTCAAGCTCTGCACAAAGCAAAGCGCTCCTTCGTAAATTGATAACGTAAATACATTCATCCAAGGCATACAGCATTATAAAAGAGAATGGAATCTGCCTCAATGATTATTATTATTTTAACACACTTTTATATTAATGTCAAATTACGGTAATCAAAAGTAAACAAGAGGCTTTCGAAATGGCGAACACCCTGCCTTTTTCCTTCCGGTACTTGAAAAAGAGTGAATTATGTGGTAAAATATACGAGATACATAATTTATACTTTTTGAAAGGGTAAGGGATAAAATATTGAAGGCTGTTATAACGGTTACAGGAAAAGACAGTGTCGGAATAATTGCCGCAGTAAGTGCTGAATGTGCTGAATGTGCGGTAAACATTGTTGACATAACACAAACTGTATTGAGCGATTATTTTGTGATGATTATGCTTGTGAATATAGATGAATTGAAAATGTCGTTTGGTGAATTTTCAGATAAGCTTGATTTGCTCGGCAAGGAAAAGGGACTCGATATTCATACGATGCACGAGGATATATTTAATTCCATGCACAAAATCTGAAATGGATTTCAGCAAGTGAAAATATATTTTCATACATACGGCAAACGGCGACGATTACGCCGTTTTATTACGGTTTTGCCGTATTTGTTGCGGCAAAAAGAAACCGGGGGTTTATTATGATCAATACATCAGACATTCTTGAAACCATAAATATGATACGCCAGGAGAATCTTGACGTAAGAACCATTACAATGGGTATATCGCTTTTTGACTGCGTGAGCGATGACGAAAAGCGTTTGTGCGATAAAATATACGATAAGATAACGAAAAAGGCAGAACGTCTCGTTGAGACCGGATGCGAAATAGAAAAAAAATACGGCATTCCGATAGTCAACAAGCGCGTTTCGGTAACACCTATATCGATCATAGGAGGAGATATTTCGCCTGACGGATATATAAGAGTGGCAAAAACGCTTCAGAGAGCCGCTGATACGCTTGGAATCAACTTCATAGGAGGATTTTCCGCACTCGTTCAGAAAGGCATGACAGAGGGCGCAAAAAGGCTTATATCCGTAATTCCGGAGGCGCTTACGGAAACTCAGCTTGTATGCTCGTCTGTAAATGTTGCAAGCACAAAAGCCGGAATCAATATGGATGCGATTGCTCTAATGGGCAAAGCAATAAAGCGCGCCGCATATCTTACAAGGGACAACAATTCAATTGCCTGCGCAAAGCTTGTTGTTTTTGCAAACGCACCTGAGGATAATCCTTTCATGGCAGGCGCTTTTCACGGAATGGGCGAAGAGGAGACGGCAATTAACGTCGGTGTTTCGGGTCCGGGCGTTGTTGCGTCGGCTATAAAGAGAGCAGGGGATTGCTCGCTCTCGGAGCTTGCGGAGCTTATTAAGAAAACAGCGTTTAAGATCACACGTGTAGGTCAGCTTGTAGCTATGGAAGCATCAAAAAAGCTTGATGTTCCGTTCGGAATAATCGACCTTTCTCTTGCACCGACACCTGCCGTAGGCGACTCCGTTGCGCATATTCTTGAGGAAATGGGCCTTGAAAGCTGCGGAGCGCACGGCACAACGGCAGCCTTGGCAATGCTGAATGACGCAGTTAAAAAAGGCGGAGTAATGGCATCCTCGCGTGTAGGCGGTCTTTCGGGCGCTTTCATACCTGTATCGGAGGATGCAGGCATGATTGATGCAGTTGAAAAGGGTGCGCTCACTATTGAAAAGCTTGAAGCAATGACGGCTGTTTGCTCTGTCGGACTTGATATGATAGCTGTTCCGGGCGATACAGAAGAGGCTGTCATTTGCGGAATTATAGCCGATGAAATTTCAATAGGCGTTGCAAACACAAAAACAACGGCTGTTCGTCTTATTCCGGCATACGGCAAAAAAGTCGGAGATAAGGTTGACTTCGGCGGTCTGCTCGGATATGCGCCTATAATTAAGCTCAATGAATATTCTCCTGCACGCTTTATCAGCAGGGGAGGACACATTCCGGCGCCTATACACAGCTTGAAGAATTGATATTATAAATAATCTTGTAATACAAAAAAATACCCGACACAAATATGCAGTGGCGGGTATTTTTTTGTATTTATTCTGCTTTTTCTTTTGCTTCAAAGTATTCTTTTGCAGTCTGAATAAATTGCTTAAGCAGTGTATCACCGACATACGGCTTATAAAACATTCCGAAAGAGAGCTTAGGCGTATTTTCCAGAGGCACTTTTGCAATGTATTCGTTTGAAATATAAATTTCAGGCAAAAATGCGACTCCGACGCCCGAGCTTGCAAGCACGACAGCCGCTTCCGGAGAACTGCAAAAATGAATATCGGCAGGCGATCTGCCCTCAATGAGCATCATTTGCAGATTCGCTATATCGGGAGCTATATTCATGGGGTCACAGAAAATAAGCGACTCGTTCATCAATTCATCAAGTGTTGCATATTCTTTTTCGGCAAGCTTGTGATCCTTGCGGCACACACATACAATGTTGTTTTGCGACAGCTCCTTGTATTTCATATTTCCCTTTAATTCGGAGCTTTCTTGAATATCGAGAATAACATCGAGCCTTTCAGTTTCCAAAAGATGAATAAGCTGTTCACGCGGAAGAACATAAAGGCGCGGATGAAAATTGGGTATTTGCGAATTAAGCTCATAAAGAATCTCACTTATCAATATGAGCTGTAAATAGCTTCCGCAGCCTATGGAGAGAGTTTCCATAGGGCGCTCGTCTGATGAAGCAAAACGCAGCTTTGCCTGCTTGGCAATCATTATCATGCTTTTTGCATCGGTTATAAAGGATTGTCCCTCAGGCGTAATTTCGACCATTCGCGTGGAACGGATAAAGAGCTTCGCGTTCAATTCATCTTCAAGCGATTTGATCTGATGAGTAACGGTAGGCTGTGAAACGTTCAATTCCTCAGCCGCACGCGCAAAACTGAGTGTGTTGGCTACTGCCAGAAAACATTCTAACTGAAAAGTATTCATAATTCTTTTCCTTTGCTTATTCGGATTAATTCGGAACCGATTTTATAATTTAATTATAACATAAATCTTCCTTGAAAAACAACAAATGAGATTTATGTTTCAATAAAATCTTCCTTGAGAATCAACAATAGTTGGTTTTATTATAACATAAATCTTCCTTGGAAAACAACAATCGAGATTTATGTTTCAATAAAACCTTCCTTGAAAACTAACAATGTTGGTTTTATTATAACATAATTTACCAATAAAAATCAATACGTCTACCCAATATAATGCTTTTATATATTGACAGCAATTTACAATTAATGTATAATAATATTGATTTTAATTTCGGAAAGGTAAATCACATGAAAAAATTATTATTGATTTTGAACAGTATACTGTTGATCGCCGTTACCTGTGCGTGTACGTCGAATGCTTCTCCGTCGGTAAATGATATTCCCACCGCAAGCCCCGACGCACTTCCGAGTGCGGATGTGTCTCCTACGCCGAGTGACGAGGATAAGTTTGCCCAGACAAAGCGCGTTACTCACTATATGGATTTTTCCGACACAACAGGTAAAATTATAAATAATAAGCTCAAAAACATGAATATGTGGAGTTTTAATGCTCACTGGCTTGATGAAGCAACGAATCAGCCCGAGGATTATTTCAAGAACAATCTTCCGTTTGTTGAGAATATTGAATTCATGCAGGCGACAGGCGGATGCGATTGGAGGGATTTATTTGTTGACCCGTACGACCGCAGTGTTTTGGATGACTATTACTTCGATGACCTTATTCTCGCGTGCAGGAACGCGCTTAAGCAGGGAATAAAGCCATGGATAAAGACGGGCAATGTTCCCATGAAATACAGTGCAAACTACACAGACGGCGTTTTCGGTGTAAATGTTCTTCCGCCGGATAATTACGACGTTTACTATAATTATATACACGCCATTGCCGAAGCGCTCGTAAATGAATTCGGTCTTGCCGAGGTTCAGAGCTGGACGTGGGGAGTTTATACAGAATATGAGAACGCGGATTGGTTTAATATAGGCACACCTCAAGAATCCGCTGTTGAATTCTGCAAAATATATGACTATACAGTTGCGGCGCTTATCGATGTTCTCGGCAACGATATAAATGTCGGTGCACACTCGATGTCATGTACAGAGGGCAAATGGGATGAAGCTGTTTTTCTCGAGCATTGCGTCAACGGAATCAATTATGCAACGGGTGAAATAGGTTCGCGCATTACATATACAGCCGTTTCGTATTACGACGTAACGCCCAATGATTTATATGAGGACGGTCTTGCGGAAACAATAAGAAAGCTCAGAAAAACGCTTAGTGATTTAGGTCTCGATATACCTATCGGTGTAGATGAGGGCAGAATACTTAACGGAACAGTCAGAGGAGCAGTTGATATTGCTCTCGGAAACAGAATAATAGGGCAGACGTATCAAGCCGCATATGACGCAAGAACATATGATATAATGATAGAGAATAATATAGATTATTTTTCGGCATGGGCATATACGTCAAACGAAGTATGGGAAGGCTTGCCGACAGTAAGTATGCACACGGCAAATCTTTTTTACAAAATGGTAGGCAGTGAACAGCTTAAAGTCAATACTGTGTTGGGTAACGCATATTTTATTCGCGGCGAAAATAAAGCGGTTGCGGCGTATGATAAGGAGAGCGGAACAATAAATATTATGGCGTATAATTTTATTCCGAATCTCGATGCACCCGAAGCACCCGAAAAAATCTATTATTCAGGTGAAACGGTATTCTCGGTTAAATTGCCCGACGATGTGAAAAAGGTCAAGATCACGCTCACGCCTGTTGACGATGACTGCAATTATTTCGACGATTGGCTTGATGATATGGAAAAATACAACATTCCGCCGGAGCACTTCAGCTGGTCGCCCGACAGCACAAACGAGGGTAATCTGTATCATCCCGAATCAAAGGAAATTTTCAATTCTCAGCGTGAAAGATACATGGAATGCTCGAGACTTAACCCAACGGAATATACGGCAGACGTAATTGACGGCATATGCACTGTCACGACTCATGTGCCTATGAATACGGTAATGTTCTGCACGATAGAGCCTATTGAATAATCTGAAAGCATAACAAAAAATACTCCGATGCAAATAAAACCGCACGGAGTATTTTTTTATAAGCTTTAATTAAAAATGCGTCCGAAAAAAGTCCCTTATTACGTCAAAGAACTTGAATCTGACCTTAACGACTACATTTTCGTCTGATAATATTTCATCAGGCGTTACCGCCGCTTCTTTGTCCTCGGTCTCGTACATCTCATTTACAAAGCAAAGAGGCGGAAGAAGGGTAAAGCTTGACGTTATGGCAGGCAGCTCTGTCATCCTTCTTGATGATGCCGTTGCTTTTGCGGGATATATCATAAGTGAGATTGCAAATGTAAGTAATGCTGCACTCAGCAAAAATTGTTTAAACTTCATACAATTTCTCCTTTATTATGTTTATGTATGAAGTATTAACATTTTTGTGATTTTTATACGTTATTACCCGTAAAAAAATCTACATATCTGCATCTGTTGAGCAATTTCAGCGTATCGACGTTAATTCCGTCATCTTTCAGTGAATTTTCTATATCGTTGACACCGATTTTCAATGAAATATCATTAAGCTCAGGCTCATTGTACTTCAACGTTTCAAAGCTGCTGTATATTATTCTTGCAAGATTTTCGGCATTTGAAATGTCTTTATTGAACAGCAGAACGGCAATGCAGTCTTCTTCGTAACGCGCGATGAAGTCATTTGTTTTTATCTGTTCCGCTATCAAATCGTGTATTCTCTTGACAAGTATATGCTCGGTTGAATAGCTGTATTTGATTCTGTACTGATACAGATTTTCTATGTATATCATCATGATACCCATATTGAAATTCGGTTCACGCGCTTTTTTAAGACCGTTTTTCAGCATTTCCTCAAAATAATATCTGTTGGGTATCTGCGTTACATAATCGGTACGGAGCATTTCGTCTTCCTTTTTGCTGTCGCCGACAAAAAGAATATCGCTGTATTTCTGGAGCTCGTCTATAACCGCATTCTTAATGCGCAGTTTTTCGCTCAGCTCTCTGTTCCTTTTGTCAATAAGCAGTACGTCGTTCTTTACGAGGCAAACTATGCAGGCAGGAATTACAAGCATGAGCATTGACAAGCAAAGATTATGCACTTCAATCACGTCTGTCGAAGAATAGGTGAGCATTATGTAAACCATTGAAATGACGTATGAAAGCAATACAAAATATATAGGGAAGAGCAGTGAGCATCTCAAAAGCATAAACAGCGTCAGCGGAATAAAAGCATCCTTTGACATTGTTATGGATATGCCTATTACAAACAGCTCGTCGAAAAACTCAAATATATAATTAAACGGCGATGTAAAAGGCTGTCTGAGCATATAAGGCTGCAATATAAGAAAAAGAATGTAAAGCGCACAAACATAAAATCCCGTGCTCATGAATATATTACCTTTTATATAAAGAAGCATGAATGATATTACCATTACAATGTTCAGTATTCTTACGCTGAATTCTCTTTTTGTCATTTTGTATTCCTTTCGGCGGCTTTATTGTTTAACGTGTTTCTTTCCCAGAAAATTCCGTTTTCATATCCCTGTATTCTTTTGTCGGATTGTGCAAGCTCTATACGCTTTTCCGCAACAGCGCAGTATACTTTTTCACGCTCTATTCCGAGGTAACGGCGAGACAGCTTCTTTGCCGTGACGGGCACTGTTCCCGAACCCATAAACGGGTCAAACACGAAGTCATTTTTATTTGAGCTTGCAAGTATAAGCTTTGCAATCAGCTTTTCGGGCTTTTGAGTCGGATGCGGAGTGTTTTCGGGCATTGACCAGAACGGTACTGAAATATCGTCCCAAAAATTTGACGCATATGTGTCCCTGAATTTGCCGTCCTCGGTTTGAGTCCAATCCTTCGGAACACCGTCATCTTTGTACGGTGCAAGAACCTTTCTGCGCAGCTTGACATTGTCGGGATTAAACGTGTAGGAATCCCCGACAGTCGCAAACCATATATCTTCACACGAATTTTTCCAATTTGTCCTGCTTCCTCTGCCTTTTTCGCGCTGCCATGTTATCCTGTTCTGAACGCGGAAACGCTTATTCAGCACATCGCCTATGACCATACTGCTGTACCAATCACAGCATACATAAAGAGAGGCGGTTTTTTTGAGTGTATGCTGTATTGCGTCAAGCCAAAGCTCTGTATACTCGCGGTATTCGTCAAGCGTTGATTTCTTGAATTTACTGCTGCCGAATGTTTTTGTCATGTTATACGGAGGGTCCGCAATGAGGAGATCGACAAAAGCGTCGGGGAGATACTTTGCGGCATTGAACAGGTCGTCCGAAATTGTTTTGTTGCTCACGTCATCCCGAAAAGCGCTTTCTCGGAGCATAATACTGCGCGAAGAATATAAATTTATTTCTTCGTCGGTAAGCGTTATTGTTTTATTCCGTGATGAACTTGTCTGAGGGCTCATTTGATTACCATACTTCCTGCCGTTCGCTTTGAAACACACTGTTTATACGTTATATTATACAGCACAAAAGGGTAAATTTCAAGTATAAAGAATGATAAATATTGCCTGAGGTGTATGGAATTACAAAAAATTACATAAATCCGTTTTTTATATACATTCCGCTTGACAAATATGAATATAATGCTATAATTGAATTACGGAGGATATACAATGCTTGAATATATTACATATTTCGTCGTGTTTATTTATTCTGCAATAAGCATATTCTTTGATGTATCGTTTTTTGCGGAAGTAAACGAGACATTAATGATTATTGTATGGCGTGTTGGTTTTGTACTTTTTATTCCGACTGTTATTTTGCTTATTGTTTTAGCTGTAATAGCTTCATCGGATAAAAGGAGCTTTGTTATATCAAAACCCGGGCTGTGTGACACATTGATAATATCATCTTGGATTTTAATCGGTGTATTTCTTTTTTGCTTATATACGTATAAAAAAGGTTCATCCGAATCCGACGGATCTGCTATTGGCGTTTTGTGTCCTATTTTTGCTTTTTTATTATCAAGTATGCTTAAATCCGCAAAAACAAAAGACAGACATCAATTCAAAATATAACACGTATACGCAATACACACTGATTTGATAAATAACGGTTGACAAAAAGCATATGTTCCATTATAATGTTTCTATAATTTGTTTAACTGTTAAATACGATTATATGGAGGAATTTTATGGGCAGAACATTAACTGTAAAGGGAATAGGCAAGATAAGCGTAAAACCGGACTATACTGTTGTTTCAATATCGCTTAAAGTATTAAACAAGGTATACGACGACGCCATGGAAAAAGCCGGTATTCAGATAGAAGCGCTCAGAGAAGCGCTGTGTGCGATAGGCTTTGAAAAGCAGGATTTAAAAACGACGGGCTTCAATGTTCATTCACGCTATAACAATGAACGCGACAAGAACGGAAACTATAAAAACGTATTCGCAGGCTTTGAATGTATTCATCAATTAAAGCTGGAATTTGATTTTGATATGAAAAAGCTGGCTCTTGTGTTGTCGGCATTGTCAACGTCGTCGACAGAGCCTGAGATTTCAATCAAGTTTACCGTTAAAGACAAGAGTGCCGTATGCGAAGAGCTGCTCAGGAATGCTGTTTGCACTGCCGAACAAAAGGCAAAGCTTCTTGCTTCGGCATCGGGAGTCACACTTGGCGATATAGCTTCGATTGATTATAATTGGGACGAATTGGATTTCATATCGCCGACGCGCTATGAAGCGTCAAATGATTGCTTTGCACTCAAGGCTTCGGCAAGAAGCATAGACATCGAGCCTGACGATATAAGCGTTTCGGATTCGGTTACGATAATCTGGGAAATTAAATAAAAAGCTTTGACTTAAATGATTTTAAGACAGATATGAGCGTTCATATCTGTCTTTATTTTTATTAAAAAGCACGAGTGGAGAACAGATAGATATATATTTCTATTTCTTCGCAAAATCATTGTTTTGCGAAGAAATATAGCTAAAAAGAGCCTATTTCGAGAGATAAGCCTCTGTTGAGTCTGTCAAAGCTATGAATTGCTCAATGCTCAGGTTTTCGCATCTTTCGGTTGCAGGTATGCCTGCTTGACTGAGAATCTCTGTTATTTCAGCCTTTGTAAGCGTTTTTAATTCGCTTACGGATGACAACGAATTCAAAAGCGTTTTCCTGCGCTGCATGAATGCTCCCTTGACGATACTCCTGAACAGCTCGCTGTTTTTTGCTGTGAGTCGTTTTTCTTTCGGGCGCAATCTTATAACACCCGAGCTTACTTGCGGACGTGGTATGAATACGCTTGCAGGAACCTTGAACATGAACTCAATATCGCAAACACATTGAAGCATTACAGACAGTACACCGTAATCCTTGTTTCCCGAGCTTGCAGACAGTCTGTCGGCGACTTCCGACTGTACCATAAGCACCATAAGCGAAAACGGAACATCTTCTTCAATGAAACGCATTATTACAGGCGTTGTAATGTAATACGGCAGGTTTGAGACGATTTTAACGGCTCTTTCGGGTGAATACTCATTCACAATCGCTTTAATATCCGTCTTAAGAACGTCCTCGTTGACTATCGTCAGGTTATCAAAATCAGCAAGCGTATCATTGAGCACGGGAATCAGTTTTTTGTCGATTTCAATGGCTATTACGTGCTTGGCACGCATACACATGAGCTGAGTTAATGTGCCGATACCCGGACCGACTTCAATCACAACGTCATCATTCGATATATCTGCGGCATCAACAATAGAGTTCACATAATGCTCATCGGCAAGAAAATTTTGCCCAAAAGCTTTTATTGTGCGAAAACCGTGCTTGTGCATAATATCCAAAGCGACGCTCGGAGATGTAAGCTTATACATTGCAGTAAATGAGTCCTTTCTGTGATATTATTATATCTATTCGCAAAATCCTTTCATTCGGAAATTTCGAAGAATGAATTTGCATTGTCATACGTCGTTTTTATTACGGTTTCAGTCGAAATATTCTTGATTTGAGCTATTTTTTGGGCCGCAAGCAACGCATATGCGGGATTATTGCGTTCGCCACGATGCGGTACGGGTGCCATATATGGGCAGTCTGTTTCGAGCAGTATCTCGTCAAGCGGAATTTCGGCTGTCACTTCGACGAGCTTTTTCGCATTAGTGAACGTCACCACGCCTCCGATTCCGAGCTTGTAGCCGAGCTTTAATACCTCGCGCGCTGTCTCAACGCTTCCGCTGAAGCAGTGTACAACGCCGTTTGCAGGCATTTTACCGAAATATTTCAGTATCTGCATCGCATCATCCCAGGCATCTCTTATGTGCAAAATCACAGGCATACCCGTATCTTTCGCAAGCTCCATTTGCCTTTTGAACCATATTTGCTGAACGTCTCTTGCCGAGTTGTCGTAATGATAATCAAGACCTATCTCGCCGACGGCAACCGTTTTTTTATCGGTTTCTATATATGAGCCGAGTGTTTTTATATCATCTTCGGTCATATCTTTTGTTTCGTGCGGATGAACGCCCACTGCGGCATAGATGTAATCGTATTTATTTGCAAGCTCGAGTGAATTTTTTGAAGATACCATATCGGCACCTATATTTACCATTCTCGTTACACCCAAAGAAGGAAGAGCCTCTATCAGCTCTTCCCTGTCGTTTGCAAATTTTTCGTCGTCCAAATGGACATGACTGTCAAAAATTCCGTATTTATTCATGGTTTATGACACTGTACTTCCCGATTCGAGCGGCTTGTCAACTGTCAGCATTGCAATATTGCCGTCTTTGTCTTCTGCGGCAAGAAGCATACCCTCGGATATGTTTCCCGCAAGCTTTGCAGGCTTGAGATTTGCAATATAAATTACTTTTTTGCCGAGCATTTCCTCAGGTGAATAATATTTTGCTATACCGGACACGATCTGTCTTTCGGAATTGCCGGATTTTACCTTGAAAATAAGCAGTTTCTTTGAATTTTCGGCTTTTTTTGCTTCAATTATTTCTCCGACTCTCAGATCGATTTTATCAAAGTCCTCTATTGTGATTTCGGGCTTTACGGGAACATCTTCCTTTATTTCTTCTTCCTTTTTGCTCTCTGCATTTGCTTTTTCAGCGGCGGCCTTCATATTTGCAGCTTTAATTTCTTCCAATTCTTCCAGCTCCTTTTTAATATCTATTCTCGGGAATAACGCTTCACCCTTGTGAACCTTATTTCCCGACGGCAATTTGCCAAATGTCTGTATGCTTTCCCAATTTGTGAGGCTTTCATCGTCAGCACCAAGCTGTTCAAACATTTTTTCGGGAACGTGAGTCATGAACGGCTTGAGCAAAACGCCCGTGTATCTGAGCATTTCGGCAAGATTATAAAGAACTGTGCCGAGTCTGTCCGATTTTGCGGGATCCTTAGCCAAAACCCACGGCTCGTTTTCGTCAATGTATTTGTTCGCGCGACTGATAACAGCCCATATATCCTCAAGAGCAACATTCAGCTGAAGTGCATCCATGTCAGCTTCAACCTTGCCCGGCAATTTCTCAATCATCGAAACAAAATCGCTGTCCTTTGCCGCGTCAAATGATGAATTTTGCGGAATAATGCCGTCAAAATACTTCTCGATCATCGCAACTGTTCTGCTCAGAAGATTACCGAGGTCATTTGCAAGGTCATAATTTATTCTGTTTACGAGCGCTTCATTTGAGAATGTGCCGTCCGAACCGAATGCAATTTCGCGCAGGAGGAAATATCTTATTGCATCGCTTCCGTAGCGGTTAATGAGCATTACAGGATCAACAACGTTGCCCTTTGATTTTGACATCTTGTCTCCGTCAAAAACGAGCCAGCCGTGACCGAATACCTGCTTCGGAAGCGGAAGCCCCAGCGCCATAAGAATTATAGGCCATATTATCGTATGGAAGCGCACTATTTCCTTGCCTACAAGATGAATATCAGCCGGCCAGAACTTATCGTAAAGCGTTGTGTCATCGGAATCGTAACCGAGCGCCGTAATGTAATTCGTGAGCGCGTCAAGCCAAACATATACAACGTGCTTATCGTCAAAGTCAACCGGAATTCCCCATTTGAACGACGTTCTCGATACACACAGATCCTCCAGGCCCGGCTTGAGGAAATTGTTTATCATTTCGTTTTTTCTTGACGGCGGCTGAATAAAATCATCGTGAGTCTCAATATAATCGATGAGTCTGTCTGCATACTTGCTCAAACGCAGGAAGTAGCTCTCATCTCTTGCCTTTTCCACAGGACGTCCGCAGTCGGGACATTTTCCGTCAACAAGCTGTCTTTCCGTCCAGAACGATTCACACGGCGTACAGTACCAGCCTTCATATTCGCCTTTGTAAATATCGCCCTGCTCATAAAGCTGTTTGAATATTTTCTGCACTGCTTTTACGTGTCTTTCATCGGTAGTGCGGATAAAATCATCATAAGATATATCGAGCATTTTCCACAGATCTTTAATGCCCGAAACTATGTTGTCAACATACTGCTGTGGAGTAACGCCCTTTTCAAGCGCTTTCTTTTCTATCTTTTGACCGTGCTCATCCGTTCCCGTAAGGAAGAATGTTTCATAACCCGTAAGTCTCTTAAAGCGTGCAATAGCGTCTGCCGCAGTTGTGCAGTAAGCGTGACCTATGTGCAGATTATCGCTCGGATAATAGATAGGTGTTGTGATATAAAATTTTTTATCTCCCATTTATATTTGTTCCTTTCGATATTTTTAAATAACAAAAAACCCCGCCACAAAAGGGGCGAGGTATGTAATCGCGGTACCACCCTAATTTTTGCATTACAATATTTTAATATCGTCAATGCAACTCATTTAAATAACGGTTTTAGCCGTAGCAGACTTATCCTCTGCTCCGCTCAGAAGCCATGTTCGGAATATCCATGTTATCGGCTCACACCGTCAACCGACTCTCTGGAAACATGAATCACTCTTACTCTTTTCATCACAGCGTTTATTAAATTATAGCATATATACGCAATTTTGTCAAGGATTACAGCATACAGAATATGCTGATGATCAAAATACAAGTCACACAAAAGAATATTAATTCAGAGTGTGACTTGTATCACATTAACGCAGTTTTATATTATTATTTGTATTACTTAAGATTTATACTCTCTGTTCCGACAATGTGATTGGGCTTTACGTTCTTATTTTCTTGAACATTTAATACCTCATCTGAACCGATATATACAGTAAACGAACCCTCTCCGACATAAGTACATCTGATTTTTACTTTTCCGTTAAGAGCGCTCGGTACATCTTTAAGCTCATAAACAGTATCGGGAGAATATTTCTCAGAAAATGTTTTCGACGCCTCGGCATCGTGGAAAGTGATTTCCATACGATATTTACCGAATGTTTCATCGTGCGCAACAAGTGCGTCGCTCAAATATTCCTTCTCATCTTCATTCATTTGCCTTATACTGTAAGAAGTAACATCGGCATAATCAAACATGAAAGCATTACCGTCGGAAGTTTTTTCGATCCATACATTCTGAACCCCCAAATATTCTCTGCCTTTTTCGAGCAGTTTATAACACAGAGAAAGCTCGTTTGCAACCGAAAACACTTCATCATCATTAAACTCAATACTGTTATTTATTATCTGACGAAGCGTATCTGCATACGCACTTTTTTGCGAAGCATCACCTTTTGCAATTTTATCCATCAATAATGAATACTTATGAAAAGCTTCCGACTCCGATATTTTGTTGGAGCTTATATCAGACTGTATTTGTTTGTAATCGTTCTGAATTGAATCAATTGTGTTTTCATTTGTACATGCCACAACAAGCATTAATACTCCGACTAACAGCAATATTGCCGTAAACATTACTGTCATTTTCTTTTTCATAAACTTGTAGTCCTCCCTTTATTTTATTGATTCTGCGTTATTTAAGCTGAATTACTTACGCGATATTGCAAATAAGCGCGAGCCTTCAGAACGCGCAATATATGAATGAAAGCTCGCGAAAAACGTGTTAAACGTCAAGACAAACAACCAAAGCTTCAGCTACCGTGCTGACATACGAAGGATTGGCATTATTAGAATAATTAATCGCTACTGAACAAACACAGCACAGTCTGTTGTCAATATAACTCAAACGATACTGCTCAATATTAACAGAGCAACAAATCACATTTCGCCCGGTTGTCTCTTTTTCTTTTTCAAAACAGTAAATACCAATATCACTGCCAAGCAAAGCGTTAAAGCACCCAATGCAATGTAAACCCATAAGGAAATCGGATTATTAGCTTTGATTTCAAATTTCGCCTTTAATTTGTTTATCTGCTTTTCTGCGTTGTTTATTTCTTCAATGGATATTTCTTTATCTTCCGGTATTATACCGGTTCCGTTTTCTGTGCGATTTTTATTGACTGCATCTGCAAAATCATAAAAATCTTTAACAGGAAACAAATACTCTTTTTCGCTGGTCAAATATTCTTTATAATATACATAGTCGCCGCGATCGGTTACGTAATAGATATATACGCCGTCATGCGATGAGTCTCCATCTAGGCAATATATGTTTTTTACAGTAGCATTTATTGATTGTTTGCTCAACAAGTCATTCGCTTCCACGATATTTTTGTAAATAAGCTCCCAAGGGCTCATAGGGTTGAATGCTGTTATTTTGCCATTGCGTTCATGCACATACAGAAAGTCATTTTCTATATCGTTGTTTACAACCATATAATAAACTTCGATACAATAAGGAGTGTCTATTAATTCTTCGATACTTAATCTTTCAGCAAAACCCGACATAAACGCACCGTTATACAATTTAATAAGAGTATTGTTTTCATAGCGTGAAAATTTTTCATATTCTTCGTCGGTTATTTGCAATGAATCCGTTTTCTCAGTGTTTTCCGCGGCAAAGCATGGGGCAACATTTAATGTGAAAATAATTATTGCCGTAACAATGCAAATTCTTCTTTTCATTTTTTCCTTTCCTTTTATTTTTTATATCGATATTGCATTCAATACAATATCGCCTGAATAGGCATTATCATACAGCTTTTGTTTTATTGGCGGAATTACGTCTTACAACGCATACGATGAATATCACGAGCGCAACCGATGCAAGCGCAATTACCGCAATCATTACCACGTTCTTAAAATTAAACGAATCGTTTATTATTTCTTCCGACTTTACAATTCCGAACGAATCAAATGATATTTCGTCGGGACTAAGTGATTTTGCGGCGTCGGAATCTGATGCTAACGGCTTAAATACTTTTATATTGAAAAAGTGATCCGCAATATTGCAGCACCCGAAATATGTAATATGATCTTCATCCGATGAAAACAGTTTTATTTCATAATCTTGCAGTTTTGTGCTTACTGCCACGGTTTTATCGGCATATATGCTTGCAAGCTCGTTATCGGTCTTGACTTTTTCATCAATGTACGTACTGAAACTATAACAAACATCCGAGATAGCGTAGTTGACGATAAGCCATTTTTCATCGGGTCTGTATTCAAGTAAAAATTGATTCTTTTTGTCATCGTCTGTATACGGTATTTCTATTTTACCGATTGTTGAGAAAAATTCCTCGACTTTTGCTCTGTTATACAAACCGTTCATGCTGAAATTCCCGCCTTTTCTGCCTTGATTGAGGAAATTAAGCAGCTCTTCATCCGATTTTGAAAGCATATTTTTCAATTCCCTTATTTCATCTTCGGAATTAAATACTATGCGAAGCGGCACAGAACCATCATAAGCGTTACCCGCTTGTGCATTTGATGCCACCGATAACGCCGCAAGAGCAGTCACTGACAGGCATAACATGACAGTGTACAAAATACGTTTAATGTTGTTCATGATTCCCTCCTTAATATTTTTACAATGATATCAGACTTTAATTATATGTTTTTTTAGAATATTTTACGATGTGCTTATACAAAATGAATACCGTATCCCACTGATTTCAGTATATAACATTATCCGAATAATGTCAAGCACTTTTCCGCGTTTTTCAATAAAATAAACAAAAAAACTATATTTTTTCAACGATAGAATGGTATCCCCTCCGGTGTTTGTAAATTTATTTCTTTTACACAAATAAATACATAAAAGCAAAGCAAAAGATTACATATTTTCAAGAAGTTTTTTAATAAAAAGCACACAGAGCCGAATTAACTCTGCGTGCTGTAAACGGTAATTTTAATTAATCTGTTTACCGTTTAAGAAATAGTCTTAATCCTTAAATTCTTCTATTCCGATTTGCGATAGCCAATTTACTGTTGGTCTCGATGTTGGATCATGGATACACAATTCAAAATAAAGATTATTGTCTGTTCCAAATACATAGACCGTTTGTGGAATTGAGTTTGAAACTTGCAAATCAGAAACAAATGCTTTCAAAATATATGTTTCTAAAACTTGTAATTTCTTTCCGTTTGAATTAATAGTATATGCTATGCTTTTCATTTCACAGTTTTTCGTATAATAATAATATGTTTTCATAAGTACATTGTCAAACATCTCATCTTGCACTGAAGTAATAGTTATAAGATGATTTGAATATAAATCAAACTCATCTTTCAATGATCGGTCAAATACGTCTTTTGTCATGTAATGAAAAAATGCCAAAGAAAAATTTGAATTGCTATTTACAAAAAAACTGTACATTTCCCCGGATAAATAAACTTCATCATATTCTAAATTGTCGGGTAATACTGGTTTATATAATCTATCCGGATTGCATATTTTAATTCCGTTTGAATCTTTTGGGAAGAAGGTTTTAATAATTGCAGCCTGGCTTGGGGTAAACTTGTTATTTTTAATTGCATTCTTCATTTCAGCTAAAGACTTAAACTTAACAGTGGCCAACTGAACAAATTCAGGATATTGATATTCATTCCCGGCATCAAAGTTAATATAAGTATTATCACCGATTTGCTTAATAGCAAAGGCTTCTGTTTTTTCCTCTATCGGCGTATAATCCGTATGCTTTGGATTGTCGGAAGGCGCTACGGTCGGAGCTGTACAGCCCGATAAAAGCATTAAACACAACAGCATAACGGCAAAAGCCGAATTGATTATTCTTCTACACATATTTGTTTCCTTTCTTATTTAAGTCAATGTTCAGAGCCCGCGGCAATGATTTGCCGTTTTTGTGATAAACATCTTTCTGTCTATATACTCACGGAATAAATAAAAAGGTTACAGCTTTTTATGAAAAATCATAAAAAAGCACGCAGAACCGAATTAACTCTGCGTGCTGTAAATTGTTCCGATTAAATTCTTTTATCCCTTAAATTCCTCTACGCCAAACTGTAACAGCCAGTCTATTGTCGGTCGTGATGTTAAGTCGGCTATAAAAGACGTAAAATATACACCGTTTTCTTCTCCGTAAAGCTCAACATAATACGGGACTGTAAAAGACGTCGGCATTGTCTCATCTTCCATATTCAAACAATATGTTTCTTGCAAAATTAAAGTTTTGTTGTTTGATTCTATGCGGTAACGCACCTGTCTCAGTGTGCCCGAAACTGTCGTATAATTATATACTTTTGTTGGCAGTTTATTATAAGTTTCATCCGAGATAGATATTATTTTAGGATCCCCGTAGTCAAAAAAATTTGTGTATTGCCTTTCAAAAGTTTCTTCATAGGATTCTTTTGTATGAATATGTAAGGACGCATATATAGGGCAATCCGAAATTGACAAAAAGCCATAACTCTCTCCATGTAAATAAACAGCAACGTTTTCTCCGAAAATATTCGGCCAAACAGGTTGGTATAATTTATCCGGATTGCATATTTTAATTCCGTTTGAATCTTCGGGAAATGACGCTTTAATTATATCCGCTTGACGTTTTGTAATCTTGCCGCTCTTAATTGCATTCTTCATTTCAGCCAAAGACTCAAACTTAACAGAGGCCAACTGAACCCATTCCGGATTCGGGCATTCATTTCCCGCATCGAAATTGATATAAATATTTTCACCTATTCGTTTAATTGTGAACGATTCTGTTTTTTCCTCTGTTTCCACCTTATCTGTACTCGTCGGAATATCAGAAGGTGCTGCAGACTTAGTTGTACAACCCGATAAAAGCATTAAACACAACAGCATAACGGCAAAAGCCGAATTGATTATTCTTCTACACATATTTGTTTCCTTTCTTATTTAAGTCAATGTTCAGAGCCCGCGGCAATGATTTGCCGTTTTTGTGATAAACATCTTTCTGTCTATATACTCACGGAATAAATAAAAAGGTTACAGCTTTTTATAAAAAATCGTAAAATAAAAAGCACACAGAGCCGAATTAACTCTGCGTACTTTTACTTAATGTCGGAAGAATATTTCGGGAAAGTTATATTCTGTATCGGAAAATACTATTTAACATCATTATAAATCAAGCTTTTTTACGCAACCGATAACATCACAAGCGACGTTTGAGTTCATCGGAATGGCAAATTGGTCAATGTTTATGATGCACTCATAATGCCCGACAGGACCGTGCGTACAGAATAAATACGTTTCGCCATTGACTAACTGTCTGCCCGATGCGAGCATCGGTATTCCGGGCCATTGCTTTGAAAGACCTGATTTTTCAAGATATTCAAGCTGTTTTTCCTCGTTATATCCGACTATCCCGCCCTCAACGCATATCTTTCTTATATCTTCACCGCCGCCTTTATACTTTTCGTTGACTTCTACCGTATAAATCGTATATAACATACGATGCGTGCTTTCCGATTCGTATGACATATCGGATTTCCCCGTGACCATATCAACAATATCAAACGATATATCGATTACTTTACCTTCAAAAATGTTATCCGAAACAACAGCAAGCTCGTTTGTGCTGTATACAGGCCAATCCGTATAAATTGAAAAAACAGGTGCTCTCTCCACACTACCGTCTGAAGAGGTTCTTCTGTTTTGCGAAACGTCAGTACACGCTGCCAAACAGCTCAATACCAAAAATATTGCGGTGACAGCAGAAATAATTTTCTTCATTTGTTTTGCTCCTTTTCATTCCCGATTCGTGTTCAAAAGCATTTTTATCGGTGCTTTCGAATAAATAGACATAAAATCAATGCAAAAGGTTACACTTAAAATCAATATTTTTTAAGAATTTTTAAAAAGAGCGCATGAAGATGAGGTATAAGCCAAGCCCACAGAGCTCCATGCGCCACTATCGACATTATTGAGAAGAATAATGCGGTTAATTTATGATTTCAAGCTTTGAATATCTATTGTTTTTCAACAACAAAGCCTATTTTATCGCTCGAACATATTTCATATTCGCCCTCGAATTTTGAATATTCGATTTCATACCAAACGAGCAATACCGGTGTGCCGTCTTCCAAAACAGATAAAATTTCTTCCGAATCAATATACTCTGTTTTGTCGTGAGTCTTTTTGGTATTTTCATACAACACATCAAGCTTTGCTTCTATTGTGCTTTTAACGGCTTTCAGATCAAAATCCGTTGAAACGTCGGCAGGCACCTTACCGAGCATATTTGATGTATAAAGATACACGTCTCCGCTCTTGTCAACCGAAACATATGCACGATCCATTGTTTCAAAATCATTTACATATTTTGTAAACATTATCTTATATGAATCGTATGCTTCATCATATTTCGATTCCATTTTATAGTCGGAAACATCGATTATATTTTTCATAAAAGCTCGAGCGATTTCAATGCACTCATCCTCAGTACACTCCTTGCCCGTTTTTTCCTCGGAACGTTTATGAGTATATCCTGCAAGCATACCGTCGGAATCAACTTCAAACCATGTCGAATCAGCGGAATTTTCCGCTTTATATCTGTCTGTTACGAAATAATTCCCATAGCCGTATTTTGATTCTTTATAAACGCCCTCAACGGTATTCCCGTTTATGCTTTGAGAAAGCGTCTGAGCGGCATCTTCTCTGCTGAAGGAGACTGATTTTTTGCCCAAGCTGAATTCAATATCATCATCCGACAAAACTTTGCTGTAAGATATTTCAAATATCATCGCCTTATATTTTGTGTTTTCGCCACACGCGGCAGATACCAATATCATTACGATAACACTTATCAGGCACACAAGTTTTTTCATAAAATTCAACCTCTTTCTTAAATTATTTTGAGAGCGAATAATCTTATTATCTAAAGTTCAAATACGACACGCTTATATTTTCCAACATATCAAGCGAGGCTTGAGTATCGTTTGTGTTCACGCGAACATATATTTTTTCGTTATGCACAAAATTTATGCTGTCGGTTCTGACGATTGCTTCGATATTTTTTCCTCCGTATTGAATATTCTTTCTTTCAGACGGCTCAAAGGGCATTTTACTACCGAAATGACTTTCTCTGTATGCCATGTACGAATCTATTGTTTCAATATTAGGAATTTTACTTGAACAATCGCTGTCAAAAAAGTAAAATATTATACGGTTGTTCTTGCCCTGATAATTGAAGTAATAGCTAATGCCTATATCTTCATACTTTGCTGTCGGAAACAATGTGACACTTATAATCTTAAAATCATCAACGCGACTTTCATTATTGTTTGGAAAAGAGATAACAGGCAAACAATTTATTTCTTTGATCATGGAATTCATCTCGGAGTATTTGATTTGTTCCTCCTCACGGTATTTGCTCAAATCATTATTCTTGATAAAATCAATAGCGTCGTCCAATGAGTCGAATTGTATTGGCTGTACTACCGGTGGAGACAGCGGTTCAAGCGATTCAAGCGATTCATCGGGTGAGCTTGTTGTGGATGCTGAATCATTACCGATCGTACAACCGGTTAATAACAATACAAATACAATACAAAACAATAAACTAAGAACAATATTTTTTTTCATTTTAGCCTCCAAATTATATTTTATTTATGATGCTCATTCAAATGCGAAATTATATCTACTTTACATTCTTGGCAAAAAATATTTTCAGGATCAACGTTTTCTAAATCTGCTCCCCACACATTGTTCATTATACAATAAGCTGGTCTTTTGTTATTCCCACATTCACTGCATATATCACCACTACGGCAGGTTCCATCAGTCTTTAGTTCATGATAATGATCCGGTGCTCCTATTGTATGTGCTATCTCATGTGTAAGACAAGGAAGCATATTATTATAATAAGAAGTAGAATTCGACCATATCTCTTGAAAAACTATACCATTGTTATACCAAATATAACTTCTATTACACGTATTTCCATTTGAATTATATAGCCGATTTCCAGTAAATAAAACTGATGTTGTAGTATTTGAACCCGGATTCAGAGCAATAAAGTCTCTGTATATTTGCAGCCAGCTTGTGCAGTCTTCATCTCCTTCTTGATGATTTGGGCAAGTACCGTTGATGCTTGGATTTGCTGGGCAAATACTCAAATTATCGTTATTTATATTATTAGAGTTTATGCTTATATTTCGACTCAATTTACAATTATCAGGTGTTGATATATGTAGTGCAGGGGAATTAAAGTATATTTCCATAGAAAAATTCTGCCCAAAAATATCATTAATCTTTTCGCCGAAATTGTTTATCAAAGTCGTAGGATTACCATATCTGACTTCAAAAGCTTTATCATAATACAAATTCAACGCCAACCACGTTCCAAATTCTGAAACATACCATTCATCTCTATAATTTGAGTCATTAGTAAATGTTTTATGCTGTATTAATATACCGTTCTCATTGGTCGTATAATCAGCTACTGCTAAACACTTATTACTGCTTTCTCCGCATTTAGCACTTATTTTGTAAGCGCCATTGCTAAGCTTGGTAAATTTCCACCGCTGTCCGGTGGCTGTGCCGCCACTCAATTGAGTAATAGTTGCATTTTGTGAGGATGAATTGCCTGCAACGCTTAAGTAAAGTGAACTATAAACGGATTTTATTGTATAATATCCATCCTGTTGCAATTCAATTTCCCACTGTTGTGAGTCATGCCCAGAAAATTGCCATTGATGCATCACTGCATTTGCATTTGTTGTTGGCCCCTCAATATCAAGCATTCTTAATGTTTCCTTATTTCTGAAGAAATATGTTCCATTAGGAATATCCCCTATATTTACGGTAAATGTCTTGCTCCAACTTGTATTGTACGTGCTCTTTGCTGTTATAACCGAGGTTCCTGCAGCTACACCTGTTACGACGCCGGAACTGTTTACCGTTGCAACATCAGTATTGCTTGATGTCCATGTTACACCTTGATTAAGAGTACTGCCGGAATACACAGCCGCAACAAATGTCACTGTACTTTCCGGAGCTATCCAGTTTTTCGTATTATACAATAAAACTCCCGACGGCACAGATGAAAGCTTTTCAAGACTCCATACATTGTTTGAAGTTCCTCCCAAGCTGACAGCAGTTCCGTTAACATACAAATAGTTACCTGTATAGCTTCTTGAGTCAAGCTTATATCCCGATGATACTCCGCTTATTCTCCACTGTGCCAAAGCGGAAAGCTCCGAAACATTTTCGGTTGTTCCGCGAGTTCCGATAGCTACACCTAAGCCATATCTTTGGAGACACATATCAAGCTTGTGCATAGGACGTATGCTGTAACAACCCTCGCCCAAATAATTTATTTTCCATAATTGAGCAAGCTTTTCCTGGTCATCCGTCAGCTGTGAGCTTACAACTAAACCCGTATTTTCAGCTATTGACATTCTATTTACATGCAAATATTTGTACGTTGCATTATTCTTGATATAATATACTCCGTTTTCGATTATTACATACACCGATACCTGTTTTACAACAGTGCTCGTGCCGTCATTAACAGAAGCGTTTATTCTTGCCGTACCCGCTTTTACACCTGTAACAACTCCGCTTGAGCTGACGGTTGCAATATCGGTGTTCTGACTCGACCATGTGACCGTTGTTCCTGACGGAATAGTGTCCGTCAATAAGCTTGCGGTTTCACTAACGAGAAGAGAATATGTATCGCAAATAAAGCTTGTTGTTGACATCAGTTCAGCTTCTCCGGCACTTCCCGATTCTTTCCATATTATTTCTCCGTTTTCAATCGTTCCGAACTGTGTAGGCGGAATTTCCGCATAATCACCTATAATACTTGTCTCAGCCGAAACATCGCTTTCCATGTCGGCTATAATGTTATTTTCCAGTGCAGATGCTGTGTTAACTCTTAAATTTGCAAACGTCAGAATCATGCACAACGACAGAAAAAACAAAAGTGTTTTTTCATACAATTTCCTTTCTTTATTAACAATAAAAAAATGTCCTCCCAAGTTAACTACTCATTTTTTATTGTCATCACAGCTGCAACGGAATCACCCTCTTTCATATAAAAAATCCCCCCGGAACTTCCCTCTGTATTATATATACCAAAGCAATTAAAAAGGTTACAATATCGGATAAAAAATTTTCAGATTAATCAAGGATGAAATACAGAGGGAAGCCGCAGAATAATATTCAAAATTCCTCATTGAAATTTATCATTATTCTGTAATTCAATTATAAAATATAGTCCGTAATTTGTCAATATCTTATTTATGTATTTTTTGTGTACAATAGTCCTAAATTGTTAACAAATGATGAATTTTGTCCAATAACAATTAATTTAATGAAAAATGTTAAATTTATCAGAAAAATGCGTTAGAAATTTTCAAAAGTAATAAAAAAGAGCGCCGCAATACAACTCATTCGGCGCTTTTGACTTTAATTTTCGATAACTCCGATGACAAAATCGGATTTTTGTTCTTTTAACATAACATTTTTTTCAATATTTTCAAAATTTTCATTTGTTCTTACATGAACATATATATATTCGGGTGTATAACCGCAGGCATAACGAACGCCGTCCTTTTCTTTTATTTCCTCAAAAAGAACACTGACACTCTTCCCTATGTGAGACGCTATATATTCACAGCGCATCTTTTTTTCCGCATCGCTCAAGCGCTTTTCTCTTTCGGCGGCAACTGAATGAGGAATCTGGTCTGGCATTTTCGCCGCAACCGTTCCCTCTCTTTTGGAATACGGGAAAATATGAATTTTCGCAAACCCGACCTTTTCGGCAAAAGCAAGCGTCTGATTGAATTCCTCTTCCGTTTCGCCCGGAAATCCCACGATAATATCCGTTGTGAGGGCGGGATTGTCAAAAGCCTGCCTCAAAAGCGTGACGCTGTTGTAATATTCATCAGACGTGTAATGCCTGTTCATGCGCTTCAAAACAGTATCGCTTCCGCTTTGCAGTGAAAGGTGAAACTGAGGACAAATTCTCTCAAGCTTTGATAACCGCTCGGTAAATTCTTCGGTTACGACAGACGGGTCAAGCGAGCCAAGCCTTATGCGCATGCTTGTGGAATCCGTTATACCGTGTATCTTTTCAAGCAAGTCGATCAAGGAATATTCTTTTATATCCCTGCCGTATGAAGCAATGTGAATACCTGTGAGGACAATTTCTTTTACGCCCTGAGACTTTATCTGCTCAACCTGTTCAAGCACCTTTTCCATAGGCTTGCTGCAAATGCGTCCGCGCGTGTAAGGAATTATGCAGTAACTGCAAAAATTATCGCATCCGTCCTGAATTTTCAGCTGAACGCGCGTGCGTGTGCCGTAATTGGAAATATCGAGCTCCTCGAATTTTGAATTGTGCAGTAAATCGGTCACTTTGAGCTTGCGGCTGCCTGTGGAAATGTATTCCTCAACCATGTCGACAATTTTCATTCTGTCTCTGTTTCCCGCAACGACCGCAACATTGCGAAGGTTTTTTACCTCGTCCGGTTTTATCTGCGCGTAACAGCCTGTGACAACAATTATTGCATCGGGATTTATTTTAAGCACACGTTCCACGGCCTGACGCGATTTTCTTTCCGCAATGTTCGTTACACTGCAAGTGTTTATTATAAAAATATCGGCATATGAATGATCTCTGACTATCTCATAGCCGCGCTTTTCAAATTGAGCGAGTATTGTTTCGGTGTCGTAGCTGTTCGCCTTACAGCCGAGTGATAAAAATCCGACTTTCATTTAAGTAATAATCATTTTCCTTTCTTCCCGACGGTAATTCAATATTATTCCAGATCCGAGAAATGGTACGCCGCGGCGGCAATGAGTGCGAGAGGTGCCGTTTCCGTCCTTAATATTCTTTTGCCGAGCGTAACGCTTATCCAGCCGTATTGAGCAGCAAGCTGAACCTCTTCACGGCTCAGTCCGCCCTCGGGGCCTACCATTATATAAACCGATTCGGGCGATTCTGCGCTTTCAAACGCCGATTTAAGAGAAACCTCTTGTTCTTCCTCCCACGCAATGATTTTCAGTGCATCGGCAGGCGCTGTTTTCACAATATCCTTGAACAATAAGGGCTTTTCAATCAGCGGAATACACATACGCTTTGACTGCTTTGCGGCTTCGGTAACAATGCGTCTGAGCCTGTCCGTTTTGTCATATTCCTCAGCGTTCTTTATGTTGACTCTTTCGGATATTACAGGATAAAATTGACACATTCCGAGCTCTGTGGCATGGCGCACTACGTCATCTATCTTGCGGCATTTTGGCACGCACTGACACAATACATATTTATGCTTCGGTTCGCGGTTTACGGTAATCTCTTCGATTATATCAAGCACCGCAGATGTCTTGTCAACATGAGCAAGCACTCCAATATATTCCTTGTCCTTGCCGTTGCAAACTTCAAATTTTTCTCCGACCTTTGCCCTTAATACATTTTTGATGTGATAAGCATCGTCTTCACAAAGATAAGCCTTTGAGTCTGAAATATCTGATGTAAAAAATCGGTTCATAAAAACAAAATTCTCCGTCAACAAAAATTACGCATTTTATAAAAAATCGGAGCGTCAAACAAAACGTTCCGATTTTGCATACAGTTATCAGCTTTGTATTTATGATTAAAGCTCTGTATATGATTCCAAAGTCGGGCAGCACTTTTCAGCCGTTTCTTTGCTGATAAGCGATGCTGAATCTCTGTCAACAAGCAAAGTAAAGTCCTTGTGAGTCTTCATTATTGTTGCAGGATACAAATTATTTGTATCGTTTTCAATCGTAAGCTTTACGGCGTTTGCCTTAACCTTGTACGGAACGCAAGAAATAATCTTATTGCACTTAAGTATCTGCTTTACTGACATTGAAACAGCCTGCTTCGGAACATCGTCAACAGTTGCAAACCAGCCCTCGCCTACCTGCTGCTTCTTGCACGTATCATTAAGATTTACAACGATATACGGATCCTCAACATCAAAATCTGCCGGCGGATCATTGAAAGCGATATGTGAATTTTCACCTATACCTATGAGACCTATATCGATAGGAGCTTCGGTAAGTGCGGCGGAAATCTTTGCTATACCCTCAGGTGTTCCGTCAACAAAGTTTGTTGAATGCAGATTTACATGATCTGTAAAACGCTCCTTGAGGTACTTTCTGAAGCTTGCCTTATGCGTTTCAGGCAGATCTACATACTCGTCCAAATGGAACATATCAACCTTTGACCAATCTATATCTTCTTTAAGCAGAGCCTTGAACGTATCAAATTGTGACGCACCTGTCGAAAAAACTATCCTTACGGAACCCTTTTCGGCAATGCAACGTTTTACTTCAGCGGCAACAATTTTAGCCGCTTCCTCGCCGAGCTGTACGGAATCCTTACAAACTATAACCTTCATAATTCGGTTTCTCCTTTTTCAATAAATATGTATATAGTGTACAACTTTTTTTACCAAAAGTCAAGAGAAAATTAATTTGTGAAGTATATATTGTGAAGTTTACATATGAAGAAAACTGATTAATTCGGCAAACCATCGAATAAAGCTTCATTTGCGATTGACAAACATCTCCAAATAGGTTATAATATATTGTTGTAAG
>CAMEIT010000014.1 GCA_945918795.1 uncultured Clostridia bacterium
TATTCTTCTGTATATAATTCGTCATAGTACCAACGAATCGGATTTTCGTAAATATAATTCGATCGGATTTGGTAATCCTTTTTATTTCGTATCACATGTTCAATATAGGATTTTTGCCAAATGGGCGCCCCGATCTTTTTTGTAGCCGCACCTTTGAATTGCTTTACCATCCGTTCCACCGTAGGGGCGACCTGTGGTCGCCCGTATTCATCAGCAGAAATAACAACCATTATGTGTAAGTGATTCGGCATAATTACGTAAGAATACAATGATACTGCAGGATACGTTTGATTCCGACGTTCCAATTCGTCTAACACGATCTTGCCGATATTCGATAATGGCAGATTTTGCGGGCGAACACAGTTCGCCCCTACGGAACACTCATAAAATGAAGTTTGAAACAATTTTCCGTCAAATCCGTTATTCTTACATTCTCTCGTTGTCAACGATTTATATGCACAAACAATGTCTGTGATTGTAGGGCGGGGGCTTGCTCCCGCCGCTTCGCTCTCTAAAATCAAAACAACATGGATGTGGTTTGGCATAATTACATATTTGTCAACCGATAAAAATTCATATCGGTCTTCGAGCGATAACAGCTGTTGCTCTGCAATATTTCCAAATGATGTGTATTCCATACCGCTTGCTTCGGCGGGAGCAAGCCCCCGCCCTACAATGCGAGATAAAACACACCTTCTGTTTTGCGTACATATCGTTATAAAATAGGCACCTGCAGAACTTTAATCATAATTGTCAAGACGAGGATGCTTTCTTTGCGGCAACTTTTTCTTTATCCGTTTTCATCACCCATATCATTATAATACGAATCGGCAGAGGAAAACAATTTCTCTGCCGAAATTTTGTGCATACCGATTCTCCGTTGTGAATAATAGAGTAACAGTTCCCGAATTTTTTTATATTCTTGCAACACCTGTTTTATGTGCCGCGTCAATTACGGCTTGTGCGACAACCTTTGCGACTCTTTTGTCAAGCGCCGGAGGAATTATGTTTTCAGCCGAAAGCTCATCATCCGGAATCAAGGAAGCAAGCGCAAATGACGTTGCAACCTTCATTTCTTCGTTTATGCAGGAGGCTCTGCAATCAAGCGCACCGCGGAAAATGCCCGGGAAAGCAAGCACGTTGTTTATTTGATTCGGGAAGTCGGAGCGACCTGTGCCGACAACGGCGGCGCCTGCCTTTTTGGCAAGATCGGGCATTATTTCAGGCGTAGGATTTGCCATTGGGAATACTATGGCTTTTGCTGCCATGGACTTAACCATTTCTTCCGAAACGACTCCCGGGGCACTCACGCCTACGAATACATCGGCGCCTTTCATTGCATCGGCAAGAGAACCTGTTTTGCATTCCTCATTTGTCATTGCTGCCATTTCTTTGTGCGCGTCATTGAGCGTGGAATCGTTGCGGCAGAGTATGCCGAAGCGGTCTACCATTGTCAGGTGCTTTACGCCGAGATTGAGGAGATGCTTGCCTATTGCAATTCCTGCCGAGCCTGCACCGTTAATTACGACGCGAACGTTTTGTATTTCTTTACCGACGACCTTGAGCGCGTTTATGAGTGCTGCCGCAACGACTATTGCAGTGCCGTGCTGATCGTCGTGGAATACGGGAATATCACAAATTTCTTTTAAGCGCTTTTCTATTTCAAAGCATCTCGGCGCGCTTATATCCTCGAGATTTATTCCGCCGAATGAACCCGATATGAGATATATTGTGCGGACGATTTCATCGGGGTCCTTTGTTTTCAGGCAAATAGGGAATGCGTCAACATCGGCAAACTCCTTAAAAAGCGCGCATTTGCCCTCCATTACGGGCATACCTGCCTCAGGGCCTATATCGCCTAACCCAAGTATTGCAGTGCCGTCGGTAATGACCGCTACGAGATTCGAGCGCCTTGTAAGCTCCCATGATTTGTTTACATCATCGTGTATTTCGAGGCATGGCTGTGCTACTCCGGGCGTATATGCGAGCGAAAGCTCATGCCTGCTTTCGACCTTTACTCTGGACACGACTTCTATCTTGCCGCCCCATTCATAATGCTTTTTTAATGATTCTTCACGTATATCCATAATATTTTCGTATCACGCCGAGATGGCGGAGTATTCCTTTCTTAGGTGTTTTGCTTTATAAACGGTTTTATGCCATTTCTTCCGGGTGGAAGTATTTGTCGAACTCATCTTCACTCAGATATGCAAGCTGAACACACGCTTCACGAAGTGAAAGATTTTCCCCGTGTGCCTTGTGTACTACACGCGCCGCATTTTCATAGCCTATATACGGAGTGAGCGCCGTGACAAGCATGAGCGAGTTATGCAGATTGTCGTGCATTTTATTTTTATCGGCTTTTATTCCCGTAACGCAGTTCTTTTCAAACGATACGCAAACGTCTCCGAGAAGTCTTACTGACTGCAAATAATTGTATATACATACGGGCATAAATACGTTAAGCTCAAAATTGCCCTGCGACGCCGCAATTCCCACTGCCGTATCGTTTCCCATAACCTGTACCGCTACCATTGTTACCGCTTCGCACTGAGTCGGATTTACTTTGCCGGGCATTATTGATGACCCCGGTTCGTTTTCCGGAATCGTTATTTCTCCCAAGCCGCATCTCGGTCCGCTTGCCAGCCAGCGTATGTCGTTTGCAATTTTCATAAGGTCGCATGCAAGAGCTTTGAGCGCACCGTGGGCAAATACAAGCTCGTCCTTTGACGTGAGCGCATGAAATTTGTTTTCGGCTGTGTAAAATTTTGTGCCGGTAATAGATGAAATTTCTTCTGCAACCGCACTATCGAAGCCTTTCGGCGCATTGAGCCCCGTTCCAACGGCTGTTGCACCTAATGCAAGCCTGCGCAAAGGCTCAAGAGACATATTAATTAATTCGACATCTCTTTCAAGAGAACTCCTCCAACCGCTTATTTCCTGCGAGAATTTAATAGGCGTTGCGTCCTCAAGATGCGTTCTGCCGCTTTTTACTATGCCTTCGTTTTCTTTTTCAAGGCGCAAAAACGTTTTTATTAAATTTTTTACCGACGGCAAAAGCAATTTCTCGGTTTGACATACCGCGGCAATGTGCATTGCTGTCGGGAATGTGTCGTTTGATGACTGCGACATATTGACATCGTCGTTCGGATGCAGAAGCTTTTTGCCCGCTATTGCGTTTCCGCGGTTGGCAATGACTTCGTTTGCATTCATGTTGCTTTGCGTGCCGCTGCCTGTCTGCCATACGACAAGCGGAAAGTGCGCGTCAAGTGAACCGCTTATTACTTCCTCTGCGGCGGATTCTATCGCACTGAGCTTTTCCGACGTCATTCTGCTCGGAACAAGCTTCGCGTTCGTTCGCGCTGAGGCAAGCTTCAGTATTCCCAATGAATGAATGATTTCAAGCGGCATTCTTTCTGTGCCTATTCGGAAATTCTCAAGACTGCGCTGGGTTTGCGCTCCCCAATATTTGTCGGCGGGAACTTTTATCTCGCCCATTGAATCATGTTCTGTTCGGTATTCCATTTTTGCTGTGTTTGATGCGCAGAATCATGTGAATGCTTCTGCTTACCTTTGACCTTTCATTCGCAGTTGACCTGCGTTATTCCTTTTGCTCGTACCGCTATATTTTAACATAGTTTGCTGCCTTTTGCAAGAAAACTTTTTGATTATTGGGGACTTTTGGAAAAGTCCCCAAGCCCGAAAACTTTAAAACGCTTTGCGGCTTACTCATCAGCCCGTCGAGAGTATGACGGGCTGATGAGCATTGACTTTACGACTTTATTTAAGGTATTTTACGGCAAAACGTAAACATACTGCATATCTCCCTCAAAGAGAAAAGAAAATTAAATGTCCTCGAGCGATAACTACCATAGGCATCGCTTGAGGACAGCTACAAAGTATTTTAAAGTTTAGGTCAAGCCTTTTCAAAGGCTTGGCGGGGTACGGGGCGGCAGCCCCGAAAAAAGAATCATATTTCCAAGCCGGCGGTTTGGAGGTCATGTTTAAGTTTTTGCATATCCTGTTTAGAGAATTTTGCTCCGGGGAAAACGGTACTACCCATATCGATACCGAATAGAGTGAGAGTTGCCTTAACGGCGGCGAAGCAATTATCATTTTTAATAAGGACGCTTACGACCTTATTAATATCGTACTGAATTTGTCTTGCCTTTTGGATATCACCGGCGATGAAAGCGTTATACAAAGCGACGTATCTATGAGGCATTACGTTATATGTAGAGCCTATACCGCCGTCAGCGCCCATTGCGAGGCCAGCCAAAAGCATTTCATCGGGGCCGTTTATGATATTTATATTACCTGAGTTAATCATTTTGAGCATTGACATGAGGTAATAATCCTTAAGAGTGAATTTAAGGCCGATAATATTATCAACGGACATGAGTTCTTCAAAGACCTTTGTGAGGTCATTGCCCAAGAGGAGCGGAGTGACGTATATAACAACGGGGAGAGAAGTCAGTGACGCTATTTTTTTATAATAGTTTACGACCTCGCTGTTTTTATGTGAATAGTAAGCGTTTGGCGCCATAGAGGAAACAGCGTCGGCACCGCTTTTTTCAGCGTGTGCGATTAATTTTTTTACGTCTGTAAAATTCGGACCGCCGATATGAGCTATAATTTTGCCTCTTCCGTTATTATGTGCGATAACAGCTTCGAGCGTTTCCATTCTTGTTTTGACGGGCAGAGCAGGACCCTCGCCTGTTGCGCCGCAAACGTAAAATCCGTTTACGCCGCCTGCATAATCAAAATCCATGAGCTGTTCTATAACGCCCTTTTTAAGCTTTTCACTGCTGTCTACCGGCGTGGGAAGTGCCGGCATAATTCCCTTGAACAATATTTTTTCCATGCCTGATACCATACTTTTTACAATGTTAACGCAGCATGGCATACTGCGTCTGCTGTAAGGAGTTCCTTTCTTAATGAATCTGAACAGAGAAATCCTCAGGCGACGCAAAATGCAATATGCTTTTATGGCATGACATCATTAATTGAGCCGTATCAGAGGTACTCTGACATTATATCCTTGCCGCTGAATAAGTGTTCGCGCATGGCTGCTTCGGCCTCATCCTTGTTATCGGTACGAAGCGTTTCCAGGAGCTTAACATGGTTAGATCTTTCGGAAATAGAATAATGCAGATAGGTGCAGTTAAGATGATAAAACAGGCTCGGCTTTGAAACGGCAGCGTAATGCTCCGACAAAACCGGATTTTCACACAACGACACCAGAGCCGTATGAAATGCCATATCCTTGCGCCATACTTCCATTGACGAGCCGAATTCCACAAACGAGTTCTCAAGGTCTACGGCAAGGGACAGCAATTCATCGTAATTATTCCGTATTTTTTCTCCGCAGTAATATCTGACAGCCATACATTCTATGCCCGTCTTGATAAGCAGATTGCCCAAAACGTCCTCGGGACGTATTATTTTGACCTGGGTGCCTTTCCTCGGAATGGTTTCAATGTACCCCTCCATTTCAAGCTTTACCATAGCCTCGAGTACAGGCGCAACGCTCACACCGAGCCTTGCCGCAATCTCTCTGCGATTGATGATTTCTCCCGGCATAAGCTCACCTTTTGTGAGCATATCCAACAGCGTTTCATAAATAGTTTCTGATAACATAATTTCCACCTTTATTAAAGTGATATATCAGAAGATATATCCATTATACTTCACATATTGATAAATGTCAAGTTTTATTTGTTGATTTTTATTAAAATTTATACGACACTCAAAAAAACAGGCTTATTTTTTCCATACGGCGCGTGAAAACAGGATAAGCATGGGGAATACCTCAAGTCTGCCGGCGAGCATATCGAATATGAGGACAAGCTTTGACGGTATTGAGAAGAACGCGAAATTCTGTGTCGGGCCGACAAGCTCAAGACCGGGGCCTATGTTGTTCATAGTTGATGCCACTGCCGTAAAGTTTGTTATGAGGTCATGATTGTCAAAAGCTATCACGACAAACGAGACCACAAATATTATAATATAGCATACCGTAAAAGCGTATACATTCTGTACGACTTCGGAGTCAACAGGATGTGAGTCAATCGAAATTTTTTGCACGCGCTTTGGATGTATGAGCGAGTTGAGACTGTTTTTCATGCTTTTTACGAGTATGATTATACGCGAAACCTTCATACCGCCTCCGGTGCTGCCTGCGCAAGCGCCTATAAACATGAGCAACACAAGAATTGTCCTTGAAAGCTCAGGCCAAAGGTTAAAGTCGACAGTCGCAAAGCCTGTTGTTGAGATTATGGAAGCGACCGTGAACGCGGAATGCTTGACGGCATCCTGAACAGACGGGAATAAGTGATATACGTTTAACGATATTATCGCTATTGCGCTTATTACTATTGCGGCGAATACGCGAACCTCAGTGTTGAAGGCTTCCTTTGGTTTTCTGTGCAGGAGCAGGTAGTATGAGTTGAAGTTGATTGAAAACAACAGCATAAAAATTGTTATTGCTATCTGTATTGCGGATGAATACGAATTGATGCTGTCGTTTTTTATTCCGAAGCCGCCTGTACCGGCTGTTGCAAACGATGCGTTGAGTGCTTCAAAAACGCTCATGCCTGCAAAAAGCAGTACAAAGAACTCGGTTAATGTGAGTATGAAATACAGCGAATAAAGTATGGTTGCTGTATTTTTTACTCTCGGAACAAGCTTGCTTACGGAAGGACCGGGGCTTTCCGCTTTCATGATGTGCATATTCTGACCGCCGCTCAACGACACGAATGCCATTATAAATACGAGCACGCCCATGCCGCCTACCCAATGTGTAAAGCTTCTCCATATGAGAATCGATTTGGGCAGAGATTCTATCTCGGTGAGTATGCTTGCACCTGTTGTGGTAAAGCCGGAAACAGTCTCAAACAGCGCGTCAATATACGAGGGTATTGCACCCGATATGTAAAACGGAAAAGCTCCGAAAATACTCAGCGCAATCCAGCTTGCCGCGGCGATCACATATCCGTCGCGCGAATAAAGCGTCGTATCGGCAGGTCTGTTCATTATGAGCAAGCCTCCGACGGCGGCGCATATGAGGATTGACACGATAAATGATATAACAGCGCTTTCCGAATATATTATTGCCGTAATAAGAGGCACTGCCATGAATATAGCTTCAAATATCAATATCCAGCCGAGGATATTTTTTATCATTTTGTAATTCATTGCCGCCTCATTTCAATATATCGGAAATATCGTGCAGAGCCATGAGCCTTGACACTATGACGACAGCGTCACCCGGCTCGATAACGTCATAGCCTCTCGGTATTATAACGTTTTTGCCGCGCAGTATTGCGGCAACAAGAACGTCTTTTTTGAATTCAAGCTCGCACAGAGGCTTGCCCGTGACAGGCGAGTTTTCTCTGACTATGAATTCCGCCGCTTCTGCTTTTCCCTTGATAATATTATAAAGAGTTTCCACATTGCTTCCGATAGTGTTTTTCATTGCCCTTACGTAACGAAGTATCATATCGGCAGTAATATTTTTAGGATATATTATTGTATCGAGATCGAGATGCTTTATAACGTCGTCAAAATCTATTCTGTTTATTTTCGTTACGATTTTGCCTTGATTTGAGCTTCTGGCAAACAGTGACAAGAGTATGTTTTCCTCGTCCATATTTGTGAGCGCAAGGAAAGCTCCCGTGTTTGTAAGCCCCTCTTCAAGCAGGAGTGACTGATCTGTTGCGTCTCCGTTTATTACGGCAACATCGGGCCACAGCGAACACAGCTCTTCGCACACGCTTTTGTCTCTCTCGATTATTTTTATGGAAATACCGGAACGATGCAATATATCGCACAGATAATGCGTTATTTCTCCGCCGCCCGCTATCATCGCGTCCTTTACGGAGTGCATTTTGTAGTCGATTTTGCGGAAAAAATCGTCGGCATTTTTGGGAGAGGCAATTATGGATATGACGTCTTTTTCTTCAAAAACGAAGTCGCCGTTTGCAATGTATGCGTCGTCGCCGCGCTCTGCCGTGCATACGAGCACGTCGCAGTGAAGCTTTGTTACCACTTCTTTTACGGACATACCCACTATTCTGCTTTTTTCGGGCAGTCTGAATTTGAGCAGTTCAACTCTGCCTTTGGCGAATGTATCTATTTTTATTGCAGACGGGAATCGAAGAACACGTGCAATTTCGGCAGCGGCGGCATATTCGGGATTTATGACCATTGCAAGCCCAAGCTCGTTTTTGAGATAAGGCGCTTCCGTACTGTAATCCGGATTTTTAACGCGCGCGATAGTCTGGCAGTTACCTGCTTTTTTTGCAATCAGACAGCACAAAAGATTGAGTTCATCCGAGCCTGTGACCGCAATGAGCAAATCGGCATCGTATATTCCTGCCTGCTGCTGAACCATATGGGTCGCACCGTTGCCGACTATACCCATTATATCGTATCGGTTTGTTATAGATTCCACCTTTGCGGCGTTCATGTCTATAACGGTGATGTTATTGCCGTCTTCATTGAGCTGCTCGGCGAGGGTACTTCCTACTTTGCCGCAGCCTACGATAATAATATTCACGGAGAATACGGTATCCTTTCATAAAAACATAGTTTTTTATCGCAGTGTATGACTTGCCGACAAACAACACAATCGATTCTCTGAATCCGGGCTACAAAAATAACACTGTAATTTATATAATTATACACAATAATACGGTAAGTTGTCAAGTGCTTTTTTCATGCTTAAGTGCGCTCTTTTCCGTGGAAACGGTATTTTACGACGCAATGGAAGGCGGTTGACAAAAGATGAAATTGGTGTATAATATTGACTGTAAATTTACGACGGATTCTGCATGATTTCATGCTTATCGTCCGTTTTGCACCCAACTTACAATTTAAGTGAGAGGAACATTATGAAATACAAGCTTGCGATTTTTGACCTTGACGGCACTATACTTGATACGCTTGACGATTTGACAGACAGCCTGAACCATGTGCTTGCGGAGAACTGCTATGGATTACATACAAAAGAAGAGGTAAGAGGCTTTGTGGGCAACGGCATACATAAGCTTATAGAAAGAGCCGTGCCGACAGGAACTTCACCAAATGATATTGAAAATGTTTACATTGAGTTCAGTGCATACTATAAAATTCATTGCACGGACAAAACAAAGCCTTATGAGGGCATTGAAGATATGCTGACAAAAATACGAGGTGCGGGATATAAAACTGCCGTAGTATCAAATAAGGCTGATTTTGCGGTGCAGGCTCTTTGCAACGTGTATTTTGAGGGATTGTTTGACCTGGTAAGGGGAGAGCAAAAGGGTACGCCGAAAAAGCCTTCTCCGGAGGCTGTAAATGCAATAATGGAAAAGCTTAATATGCCTCGGGACGAGACCGTTTATATAGGGGATTCCGAGGTGGATATTCTTACCGCTGCAAACGCGGGTGTTGACTGCTTGAGCGTTGTGTGGGGATTCAAGGACAGAGAATTTCTCATAAAAAACGGGGCATCAAGAATTGTTGATGACGCCTCCGAGCTTGTCGATATATTGCTTTTGTGATATTGATTCAGCCTATAAGTCCTCTTATGAAAATTTCGATACCTATTATTATGAGTATTGCTCCGCCGAAAATTTCAGCCTTGTTTGAAAGCTTTGAGCCGAATTTTCTGCCGACTGCAACGCCTGCCAAGCAAAGCACAAATGTTACTGCGGCGATTATCAGAGAGCATATCAGTGCGTACAAAAAGCTGTACGATGCTATTGTAAAGCCTACCGAAAGCGCATCTATCGATGTTGCAATGCCCTGAAGCACAAGTGCTCCGAAGCCTGTTTTGGAGAATGCACAAGCGCATTCGGTGTCGTCGCAGTTTTTCTTTTTGATTCCCTCAATGAGCATCTTTATGCCTATAAAAAGAAGCAATGCCAACGCAATCCACGGAATGAATTTTTCAAATACTTTGAAATGCTCTACGACGGTATGTATACATATCCAGCCGAGCATAGGCATGAGCGCCTGAAAGAATGCGAACATTCCCGGAATGCCGAACATTTTGCCCCTCGGCATATCAGGCTCGTTTAATCCGTTTGCGACTGAAACCGAAAATGCGTCCATTGCAAGACCTACTCCGAGAAGAACGCTGTTTGTGAAAAAAATAAAGTCCATGATATTGATCTCCGTTTTATTTTAGTCGTAAATTCTTATGTGACAAGCTATAAAGAGGATAAAAAAACAGACTCACAGTATAGCCGTTACAGTTATACATGAGTCTCGTAATTTAAAACAAGCCAGACTTTTGCGTCAGTATGTTGACTTGCTACATATACATAATACGCTTACTACTCCCTCACGGAAATTACATATGATATTATACCACAAATTATGCTTTTTGTAAACAATGTTAAATGATTAAATTTTGTGAGGAAATGCATTATTTTTTCAGCCCGAATTTTTTTGCGAGCTTATTGAGCGCCCTGCTTTCTATTCTGGATACGTATGAACGCGAAATGTTCAGTCTGTCCGCTACTGCCTGCTGAGTAAGCCCGTCTTTGCCGTTTGACGAAACATGACCTTTAAGTCCGTATCTGAGTTCAAGAACCGTTCTCTCCATATCGCTCAGGCACGTTTTTATCATCATACACATTTTTTTTATGTCCTCTTCCGATTCTATCTGCTCGTAAATTGCACTGTCTTCTGCTCCGAGCACATCCGAGTATACCATTTCGTTGCCCTCGTCATCGGAACCGAGGCAGTCCGACAGCAGAACGTTACCCATATCCTTTTTGGCGGAGCGTATTGTCATAAGTATTTCATTTTCTATGCACGTGGACGCAAATGTCGCTATTCTTGCCTGCTTTGTCGGGTCGAACTTATCGACAGCCTTTATAAGCCCTATTGTACCTATGGATATAAGGTCGTCTATATCAATATCCGTATTTGCAAAGCGCTTTGCTATGTGTACGACAAGCCTGAGATTGTGCTCGACAAGCTTGCGCTTTGCTTCGACGCTTCCGTTTGCAAGCTCGGCAAGAAGCTCATTTTCCTCCTCAAGCGTGAGCGTGGGAGGAAAGGCGCCCATGTCCGATACGCTCCCGACAAAAAATATCGCGCTTTGCAGTAAAAGCCATATATCATTATTAAACACCGCATTCACACCCTTTAAATATAATATATTACATAATATGCAAAAGCGGGCGTTTTGTGATATAAAAAAACAAAAAAATCGCGTAAATGAAAATAATATTAAATATCACGCAATATTGTGTAAATACTTTGACATTGACTATTGAAAAAGCAAGGATTTGATTATATAATAAACATATGGATAAAAACGTGAGGGAACGGTAAAAAACGTTTCCTCGGCACATTAAGGAAAGGAGAGCTTTGCGCCGCAAAGCTATGAGGAGTTTATGTTTAATATACTTGTTGTTGAAGATGATGAAAATTTAAGAAAGCTTATTACGGCGGTGCTTCGCCGCAACAGATACGATGTTTTGCAGGCAAAGGACGGCAGAGAGGCTCTCGATGTGATAGAACAGAATCACGTTGACCTCATGATTTGCGATATAATGCTTCCCGTAATGGACGGCTACGAGGTGACAAGGGAGGTAAGGCTGACAAACAAGGAAATGCCCATTCTGATTGTGACGGCAAGAGAGACTCTTGAGGATAAAAGGCGCGGCTTTGCCGTCGGAACGGATGATTATATGGTAAAACCGATAAATATGGACGAAATGCTCATGAGAATAAGCGCGCTTTTAAGACGTGCCAAAATAACGAGCGAGCGAAAAATAACGATAGGCGACGCTGAAATCGATATGGACGCAATGACAGTTAATTACAAGGGCGAACAGATGCAGATACCCAAAAAGGAATTTTTCATACTGTTCAAGCTCCTCAGTATGCCGAACCATATATTTACGCGCCACGCCCTTATGGAAGAAATATGGGGTCCTGATGCCGAAACGGATGAGCGCACGGTTGACGTTCATATAAAGCGTCTCAGAGAACGCCTTGAGGAGGCTAAAATAACTGAATTTGAAATTGTTACGGTGAGAGGACTCGGATATAAGGCAGTAAAGAACGTATGAGAAAGAATATTATAGTCAGCCTGATGATAGCGTTTCTGTTTGCTACAACATTTTCGGCGGGCTTGAGTTACAGCTTGTCACATTATATAAATTTGCAGAGGATTGTAAAGCAGCTTCGCGAGGATGAAATAAATATGGCTCAAAGCATAAGCGATATTTGCAAAGACTATGATGCCGATGTTTTTGAGCTTGCCCGACAGTTCAGCTCATCGGTATATACCGTTTTCGTAATGAGTGATGAGCAGATAGCATCCATTCCCGAAGAAACGGCAACAAGGATAAATAACGGTGAGATCATTACAAACTCAAAATTCCTTGATTTTGATACGGATTGTATGTTCAGGGCAAACAACAACATAATGAGCATAAAGCTGAATCCTCAGAGCGATATAATAAAATCATTCGGAGACAGAATAGGCTTGGTTTTATCTTTCACGCTGATTCTGAGTGCGCTGCTTATGTTCTTTATGAGCAGATCGGTAGCAAAGCCGATCATGCAGCTCAACGCCGCGACGAAAAAGGTTGCCAAGGGTGATTTTGATGTACAGGTAGACGTGGACTGCGATAATGAGGTTGCCCAGCTTGCCAAAAGCTTTAACAGCATGGTAAACGAGCTGAAAAGCAATGAGCTTCTCAAAAAGGATTTTATAAGCAATGTTTCGCATGAATTCAAAACTCCGCTTGCAACCGTAAACGGATTCGCAAAGCTTTTAAGAGAGGGCAACTGCACCCATGAGGAGGTGGCGGAGTATGCCGAAATAATCGATCACGAAACGAGCCGTCTTTCTACATTGTGCAGTAACATACTCAGACTCTCGCGTATAGAAAATCAAAAGATCGTAACGAAATCAGTGGATTTTCGCCTTGACGAACAGATGCGCGACGTATTGCTCATGCTTGAACCGCAGTGGAATGAAAAAGAGATTGACCTGGACGTTGACCTTGATGAAACGGAATACTGTGCGGACGAGGAGCTTTTACAGCAGGTGTGGATAAACCTTATCGGGAATGCGATTAAATTCACAGACAATCAAGGACAGATAAAAATAACGATGCGCAATTCGCCGGACGATGTGACGGTTATCATAAAGGACAGCGGAATCGGAATGAGCGAGGAAACTCAAAAGCATATATTCGAGAAGTTTTACCAGGCGGACAAATCCCATGCCGCACAGGGCAACGGTCTCGGACTTGCGCTCGTAAAGGAAATACTTGATATATGCTCGGGCAAGATAAGAGTAAAATCAGCTCCCGGGTGCGGCTCGCAGTTTACCGTTGTGCTCCCCAAAACGGATAAGGAATAAAAAATGTCATAATATTACGGCGTGAAATATAAGTCTTCAAGTACATATTTCATGCCGTATTTTTGTTGTGCTCCTAAAAGCAAATACTCTTTTTCATGAATAATATGCTCCCGTAACGTTTGAATTGCAAATATCATATAAATATACGGGAGGTTTTTATATGGTAAGGAAAAACAACAGCACCACGGCATTAGCGCACATAACGGGCAGTAGCGTTTACCCCGATGTAAACGGATACGTCAGCTTCAGTGGGATGAAAAACGGTGTGCTTGTCACAGCCGAAATACGCGGACTGCCGGATTCTCACGGGCACGGAATATACGCATTTCATATTCATAACGGAACAGCCTGCACGGGCGATGCCGAGGACCCGTTTGCGGATGCCGACGGGCATTACAATCCCGATGAAGCTATGCACCCGTATCATGCAGGTGATCTGCCGCCGCTCTTTTCAAATAACGGATATGCTTATATGTCGGTGTTCACCGACAGATTCAACATCGGCGAGATTATTGGACGTGTTATAATAATTCACAAAAACACAGACGATTTTACAACACAGCCCTCGGGAAATTCGGGAACAAAAATTGCCTGCGGAAAGATTTTTCTTCAGAAAAACATGAACGAAAAGCTTTTCTGAAAACGCAGATTATTGCAACAAGACACAAAAAATGCCGCTTACTCCTTTCGGAATGTAAGCGGTTTTTGCTTTGCATGAAAACTGATTTTATTCGATAGCCTTCATTGCTTCTGCCATATTGATATGCTTTGTTTTCGATGTGAGCGTAAGGTCAACTATTATAGTAAACAGGAATGTTATCAGTATTGCAAATACGTAGCTTAAAATCTCTATATGACAGCCGAAGTATATGGTGCTGATTTTGATTTGCGCCATAACATAATACAGGAGAGCTATTCCCATGGGTATTCCGCACAAGGCGCTTATTGCGGTAAGAACGATGTTTTCGCGGAATACGTAATAGTGCTGTTCTCTTTGATAGAAGCCGAGGACTTTTAATGTGGCAATTTCACGTGTGCGTTCCGTTATTGTGATGTTTGTCAGATTATAAAGCACTATGAATGCGAGCGCTCCTGCGCAAACCAACACGATCAGGACTATGTAATCGATGCTTTCGAGCATACTGTCAACTCTCGCCTTCATGTCCTCGATCAGTGAGACGTTTGCAACGCCCTCGGCACTGAGAATTGCCGCACCGGCAGACTTTGCATCCTTACCGTCGGGGAAATTTACGTATGCCGCATTGCACTCGGGAGTGTAAGAGAGCTGTTCTTCATATGTCTCGGCACAAACATATATGTAATCATATACGTAATTGTCAAAAATGCCCGATATTACAACGCTTACCTTGCGGTAATCATCGCCTATGAGCTCAATGGTATCTCCCTTTGAAATTCCGTTTTCCGAAGCAAAACGGTAATTTATTACAGCCTCTCCCTTTTTGGGGAATGGAATTGCTTCTTTTTTGCTGTGGAGACTTATAAAATCAACAGGCTCTTGGGTAAACACAACCGCTTTTATTTGCTTACTGCCGTTTTTTGTGATTATATCGGAGTTTTCCGTATGCAGGAAAAGCACGCTTTCCGCCGCATCACCTATTTCCTCGACAAATTTATCACGCTCGTATTCATCCATTGAATCCATGAACGATACCGATGCGTCGTAAAGCTCTATTTCGTTATATTGGTTATCTATAACAGGCTTTATGCTGTCGCTTATTCCGAATCCGGCAATGAGCAGTGCCGTACAGCCGCCTATGCCGATTATCATCATGAACATTCTTTTTTTGTAGCGCAGTATATTTCGTATTGAAACCTTGTGCAGGAATTTGATGTGCTTCCATATGAAATTTATATGTTCAAGCAGTATTCTTTTTCCCGCCGCGGGAGCTTTCGGACGAATAAGCTCTGCCGAGCTTTCGCTGAGGTCGCGGTAGCAGACGAGCCATGTTGCTCCGAGCGCACAAAACAGGTAGAGCAGAGAACACAAAGCAAACAACTGCCAATCAAGAACAAACTCAATAGGTCTTGCAATCGAATACATTATGTTATAAACCTGCCAGAGCGCCATAGGCAAAAATTTCGAGCCTATGAAAAATCCTATTACACAGCCTATTACGGAAGCACTTCCGGCATAAAACAGATATTGCCCTGCAATGGCGGAGCTGTTGTAGCCCAAAGCCTTGAGAATACCGTTTTCAGTGCGCTGTTCGCTTACCATGCGCGTCATTGTGGTTATGCACACGAGCGCCGCAACGAGGAAAAAGAACAGCGGAAATACCTTTGCAACGCCCGAAACGATTGACGTGTCGTTTTCAAAGCTTGCATAACCTATGTTGGAGGACCTCTCTAAAACATATGTTATTGCAGGCTCGAGCTTTTCAAGCTCGTTTTCGGCATCGGCTATTTCGATTTGAGCGTCATTGATTTTTTCTTTTGCATCGTCAAGCTCTGCTTGGGAATCGCTCAGCTTTTGCTCGGTATCGGCAAATTCTTTGTTAGCATCGGCAACGGCATTTTCGTATGCTTCAATGCTCTGAGTATATAGTGCTTCCTTACCGGCAAGCTCTTTTTCTGCCGCCTCGAGTGCCGCTTTGACTTGGTCATTTGCCGAGGATGGGTCCAACCATGCCGCATCAAGCGCTGCACGTGCCGAATCAAGCTCTGTCCGCGCAGATTTCAGCGACGCTTCGGTATCGGCGAAAAGTTTTTCGGCTTCTTCACGCTTTGAGTTGTACAATGCCCAACCGTTATCTATTTCTTTTTGTGCGGAGTCAAGCTCATTTATCTTCTCTTCAAGCTCTGCTTTTGCCTCATCTATTTCCGATTTTGCGTCCGAATATATTTTCTCAAAGCGAATATCCGCTCTCTCGGCAAGCAGGTCTTCAACGGCACCTTTTGCATTTTCAATGCAATCGTTGTATTCGTCGGAATAAATTTTGCCGTCGCTTGGAATTGTAATATATATTTCGGTATAATAATCGACATTAAAGCCCTCTATCGGAATATATACAAAGCCCGCAACAGAACCGTTTGCAAGCGACGTTGTTCCGCGCTGGAAATTAGTATATGCAGAAGCGTTTGCTATACCTACTACCTTGTACTTGTCGTATGCAAAAGTATCGACAATATTTTCCGGATTGTTTTCCGAAAGAACTATATATGTACCTATTTTGCTCTCGTCTGAATATTTTGCATCAAGAATACATTCGTCTGCATTCTCGGGTAGCCTGCCGCTTATGACGTCAAGCCCGTTTATGCTCTGCATAAGCGAATGTGCGCGCAATACCGAATCCGAGCCGCTGTCTGTGACATATATTAAATCACTGCTCACAGAGCCTTCTGCCGTTTTTATGCCTTGGGCTTCGCGGAATGCGTTGACGTCGTCCTCTGTAAAACCGAGAGTGCTTATAAGACGAAAATCATACAGCTCAAGCTCGTTTAAGTAGCTGTCTGCCGTTTTTATCATGGCTTTTTGTGTAACTCGCAGTCCGGCAAAAAAACCGACGCCCAATGCAATTATGGAAAGAATTGCAAGATAGCGCCCTATTGATTTGCGGATGGTGCGAAAAAGTGATTTCCAAATCATCATATTGCTCACCACTCAATCTCTTCAACAGGTGTAACGGTATCGTTTTTCGCCTGGCTTATGACAGTGCCGTTTTTTACTTTTATGACTCTGTCAGCCATAGCCGTAAGTGCGCTGTTGTGAGTGATTATTACAACAGTCATGCCTGTTTCGCGGCTTGTATCCTGCAAAAGCTTCAAAACCTGTTTGCCTGTAACGTAGTCAAGTGCGCCGGTCGGCTCATCACAGAGCAGAAGCTTTGGATTTTTTGCAAGAGCGCGCGCAATGGATACTCTCTGCTGTTCGCCGCCGGAAAGCTGTGCGGGAAAATTTTTTGCACGCTCGGCAAGACCTACTCTTTTTATGACTTCGCTCGGCTCCAAAGGATTTTTACATATCTGCGTTGCCATTTCCACATTTTCAAGCGCAGTAAGGTTTTGAATCAAATTGTAAAACTGGAATACAAATCCCACGTCGTAACGTCGGTATGAAGTCAGCTTACGTGCGGAATATTGTGAAATATCCTCGCCGTCAATCAAAACGTGCCCGGATGTCAGGCTGTCCATTCCTCCGAGAATATTCAAAAGCGTTGTTTTGCCTGCGCCCGACGGTCCGACAATAACGCATATTTCACCCTTTTCTATCGAAAAGCTTGCATCATGCAAAGCGTTTATCTGCACTTCTCCCATTGTGTATACTTTGCTTACATTCTGAAATTCAACAAAATGCTCCATTTATGTTTGTGTTCCTCTCTTAAAAATCTGTAAATTTATTGTCTCATCACTTTATATATTCAATAATATCGTTTTTATCGCGGTATATTGTGTGTCTCTCAGACGGCATCGCATCTTTTGCAGGATATCCCATAGGCAAAAAGCATACGGGAACAATATTGTCGGGCAGATCGAACTCTTTTTTTGTGGCTTCGGGGTCAAAGCTCATTACCCATGTTGAGCCTATGCCGAGCTCTGCCGCCTCGAGAATCATATGCGTTGTTACGATTGCCGCGTCAATATCGCCGCTTTTTTTGCCGTCGTATGAACGTGTCCAGCACAGATTTGTATCACAGCACACGAGCAAAGTGAGCGGTGCGTCAAAATGACTGTGTGTGCATTTTTTAACCTTTTCAAGCGCTTCACCTGTAATAACATATATTTTTTGAGGCTGAATATTCTTTGCGGTCGGCGCAACACAGCCTACGTCCAATATTTTATCTATCTTTTCTTTCTCAACACATTTACTGTCAAATTTTCTGACAGAATATCTCTTTAATGCCAAATCAAAAAAATCCATATAACTCTCCTTTCAGGCAACGTGCTCACTTGCTCTCATGGCAAGGATCGTTTTTTCAATCAGTTCATCTAAAGTCCACCCGAGCATTTCGGCACCTCTGAGTATGACGTCGCGCGAACAGCCTGCCGCGAATTTCTTGTCCTTGAATTTCTTTTTTACGGAAGAGCACTCAAGGTCGTTTACGCTTTTTGACGGGCGCATTATGGCAACTGCGCCTATTAGCCCCGTAAGCTCATCTGTTGCGAACAACACCTTTTCCATAGTGTGTTCCGGCTTTACATCGACGCATATTCCGTAGCCGTGGCTTGCAGTCGCATGAATTATTCTTTCGTCAACACCGTGCTCACGCATTATTTCAACGCATTTTACGCAGTGCTGTTCGGGATACATTTCAAAATCGAGGTCGTGGAGCAGACCTACTATCTCCCAGAAATCAGCCTCTTCGCCGTACCCAAGCTCACAGGCAAACCAACGCATTACATCAGCTACAATATTCGCATGAGAAAGATGAAACTCGCCGTTATTGTATTTTTTGAGCAGCTCAACTGCCTCGTCTTTTGTCATATATAAATAATCTCCTTATCTTAAACCATTATAATTCTTTGTGTTATATTTTACCACAAAACAGAATAAAATCAAGTATAATATTCCCGTATTTGCGGTTTTCGGACAATTTTGCGCAACAGGCGTGCCGTTTTGCGGAATAATATCGAAAATGCTGTTTTTTTAAGCAGTTTTGCATGAAATCGACAATGCCGGTTGTTTTACATAAAGCGCCTATGCTATAATAAGTATGCACTCAGCAGGGGGAACTTAAGGCGGTTGGCACTCCCATATTAAAAAAGGGGGTGATATGTTGGAAAGTATAGTGACGATACTTACCTTGATTTTAATTCCGGAAATTTTTCGGGAAATTAAAAGAAAATAACCGCTCCAACGACCAATTTGAACGGTTATTTCCATAAATAATCAATAATAAGCACGGCTTTGGCTGTATCTCGTTTATTATCTGTTCATTATCCGAATTTTTTTGTTGAAAATTTATGCTTGAAAATATAAAAATATGTATTGACAAAACTAATAATATGTGCTATAATCATACCAACCTACTGGATATGTAGGTTAATAAAGGAGGCGCTTATATATGGAGCATACGAAATTTTATTTTAATCGATGTTGTCTGTCTTTTTCTTTATTGTTGAACATTGACCGAATGTGACTTTACAATTTACACGGAATTACAGTAGTTGTTTTTTGATATTCATTACATTAAAATAAAGGAGTAAATAATTATGTCAGATATAAAGAATTCACAGAACTGGAGCTTTGAGACCAGACAGTTGCACATAGGACAGGAACAAGCAGATCCTACAACAGATGCTCGAGCAGTGCCGATTTATGCAAGCACATCATTCGTATTTCACAACAGTCAGCACGCGGCAGACCGCTTTGGCTTGCGCGACGCAGGAAATATTTACGGCAGACTTACAAATCCTACACAGGATATTTTTGAACAGCGAATTGCTTCGCTTGAAGGCGGTGTTGCGGCACTTGCAACAGCTTCGGGTGCTGCGGCTATCAATTATGCGATAAGCGCTTTGGCATCAAGCGGAGAGCATATTGTTGCATCTAAGACTATATACGGCGGAACGTATAATCTGTTGGCTCATACGCTTCCTCTTTCATCGGGTATCACCACAACTTTTGTTGACCCTTACATAGAAGGCTCTTTTGAAGCGGCTATACAACCGAACACAAAGGCAATATTTGTTGAAACGCTCGGCAATCCGAACTCAAACATAATCGATATCGAGAAGTTGGCTGAGGTTGCCCATAAGCACTCAATACCGCTTGTTGTGGATTCCACATTTGCAACACCTTATCTTGTACGTCCTATTGAATACGGTGCGGATATAGTCGTTCATTCGGCTACAAAGTTCATAGGCGGACACGGCACGGCAATAGGCGGCGTTATAATTGATTCAGGCAAGTTTGATTGGAAAAAATCAGGCAAGTATCCATGGATATCCGAACCGAATCCGAGCTATCACGGCATTTCCTTTGCCGATGCTGTCGGTCCTGCGGCATTTGTAACTTACATACGTGCAATTCTGTTGCGTGATACAGGCTCTACTTTGTCACCTTTCCACGCGTTTATTTTCCTTCAGGGACTCGAAACGCTCTCACTGAGAGTTGAACGTCACGTTTATAACGCGCTGAAGATTGTTGAATATCTTAATTCACATCCTCAGGTTGAGGCTGTTCATCATCCGTCCTTGCCGTCGGAACCGACGCACTATTTATACAATAAGTATCTGCCAAACGGCGGCGGCTCGATATTTACATTTGAGATAAAGGGCGACGCCAAAACAGCACAGAAATTCATTGACAATCTTGCGATATTCTCATTGCTCGCAAACGTAGCCGATGTTAAGTCGCTCGTAATTCACCCTGCAAGCACAACACATTCACAGCTTACGGAAGAAGAGCTTTTGGACCAGGGAATAAAGCCGAATACGATACGCTTATCGATAGGCGTTGAAAATGTAAACGATTTGATTGCGGCTCTTGATGAAGCATTTGCCGCCGTAAAGGAATAAATTTATTTAACTGAATTTGATAAAGGAGAAATTATTATGTCAAAAATTTATACATCAGCCGATTTACTTGTAGGCAAAACACCGTTACTTGAACTTACACATATTGAAAAAGAACTTGACCTTAAGGCAAAGGTTATTGCAAAGCTTGAATATTTTAATCCGGCAGGCTCCGTTAAGGACAGAATCGCAAAAGCGATGATAGACGACGCCGAGGAAAAAGGAATCCTTAAGCCAGGTTCTGTAATAATCGAACCGACGTCTGGCAATACGGGAATAGGCCTCGCATCGATTGCGGCTGCCAAGGGATACCGCATTATTATAGTAATGCCTGAGACAATGTCAGTAGAACGTCGTCAGCTCATGAAGGCATACGGCGCAGAGCTTGTTCTCACGGAAGGCGCAAAGGGCATGAAGGGCGCAATAGCAAAGGCCGAGGAGCTTTCAAAGGAAATCCCGAACAGCTTTATTCCCGGACAGTTTGTAAATCCTGCAAACCCGGCAATTCACAGATCAACAACGGGTCCTGAAATATATGAGGATACAGATGGCAAGGTCGATATATTTGTTGCAGGTGTCGGAACAGGCGGCACTGTTACAGGCGTAGGCGAATATCTTAAGTCGCAAAACCCGAATGTGAAGGTTGTTGCGGTTGAGCCCGCTTCGTCACCGGTGCTTTCAACAGGCGTTGCAGGTCCGCATAAGATTCAGGGAATAGGTGCAGGCTTTGTTCCGGAAGTGCTCAATACAAAAGTTTATGATGAGATTATTACTGTTGCAAACGAGGACGCTTTTGCAACGGGCAAGCTGATAGGCAAGAAGGAAGGCGTACTTGTCGGTATTTCATCGGGCGCCGCAACATGGGCTGCAATAGAACTTGCAAAACGTCCTGAAAATGCAGGCAAGAACATAGTTGTTCTGCTGCCTGATACGGGTGATAGATATCTTTCCACACCATTATTTGCGGATTGATTTGAAAATATAGTATGCGCTTGAGACAGAGCTGCCGTAAGCGGTTCTGTCTTATTGCGTTTTCAAGATAAAATTTATTGCATATAAACGGTAAAAAATATGAAAGCACTGATTGCCATGAGCGGCGGCGTTGATTCCTCCGTTGCGGCTTATTTGATGATACAAAGAGGATACACCTGCATAGGATGCACAATGAAGCTTTACAATAACGAGGACGCCGGAATACCCAAAAGCCATACGTGCTGTTCGCTTGACGATGTGTACGATGCGAGAGCAGTTGCAAACAAGCTCGGGATACCATACTATGTATTTAATTTTTCAAACGATTTTCACGAGAAGATAATAGATAAATTCGTACATTGTTATCAAAACGGAATAACTCCGAATCCGTGCATCGACTGCAACAGGTATATGAAATTCGACAAGCTGTTTGAACGGGCGAAAATATTTGACTGCGGCTGCATTGCAACGGGTCATTATGCAAGAATAGAGTATGACGGCAAAAAATACGTGCTTAAAAAGGCTCTGGATGAGTCAAAGGATCAAAGCTATGTTTTATATTCAATGACGCAGAAACAGCTTGCAAGGACCGTATTTCCGCTTGGGGAAACACAAAAAACTCAGACGCGCAGAATAGCCGAGGAGAACGGATTCATTAATGCCGATAAGCCTGACAGCCAGGATATTTGCTTTGTGCCCGATTCCGATTATGCAAAGGTAATAGAACTTCAGACGGGCAAAAAATCGCTGCCGGGTAATTTTGTGGATAAAAACGGCAATGTACTCGGCACTCACAAGGGAATAATCCATTACACCATAGGACAGCGCAAGGGGCTCGGCATTTCATTTGATGAACCGCACTATGTTTGCGGAATATGTCCCGAAGAGAATACCGTTGTACTCGGTAAGGAAGAAGAGCTTTATTCGACGACGCTTACGGCAGATGATTTCAACTGGATTTCGGGGGAGGCACCTGTGACCGGCATAAGGTGCAGTGCAAAGATACGTTACAGGCAAAAGGAACAGCCGGCAGCGGTAACGGTAAATGATGACGGGTCGGTAAAAATCGTTTTTGACGAGCCGCAAAGAGCAATAACTCCGGGGCAGGCGGTAGTATTATATGACGGCGACGTTGTGCTTGGCGGCGGAGTAATAAAAAGACAGAATGACTCAAAACGGCAGTAATCAAGTTCGTGTGGGCAAAGCAAAGTATTTGACGGTGAGGTAAAAAATGATAAGATTAGCAGAGAAAAAAGATTATCATCAATTGGCAGAGCTCAGGTGGGAGCATCTGGCGGAAGACGATATTTTGTACGGAGAAACAAATATTGCGGGGGCGGATAAAAATGAATTTATCGATGAATATGTTTCGTTTTTGAATAATGATTCTTTATATAAAATATTTGTAATCGAGCAAGACGGAATAATAATATCGGCAATGTATGTTTCGATTATAAGGAAAGTGCCGAAGCCAAAGGAAACGGAATCATATATTGCATACCTTACAAATGTACACACGAAAAAGGAATACAGAAATAGGGGAAAAGGAACGGAATTGCTCTCATACATTAAGGACTGCCTGAAAAGAATCAAATGCGAATTGATTATTGCATGGCCGAGCGAAAATTCCGTTTCGTGGTACATGAATAACGGATTTACATCTCAAAATGATGTAATGGAGTGCGACCTGTAAGCCGCAATTTTTACGTAAAAAAGGGCAAATAAAATCCTCCGCATGATTTGACTCATACGGAGGATTGTTTGTAATGTGTTTAATTATTTTATAAGCTTTATTCCGCCGATTATGGGAAGCTCTTTTGCTTTGCCGTTCAAAACGTTTACGATGCCTATTATTGCAAGCACCAATGCAACGACCTCAAGCAACATTGCAACGTACTTAACTATCGGTATAGCCGCTAAAATGCCGAGTACAACACTGCATATAAACAGTACCAATCCCTGGTTTGCGTGGAATCTTGCAAATTTGGAATTCTTTGCTGCGAGAAGCGGCACAAGGAAGAGAATCCATATGTAAGAAAGCAAGCTTACTACCTTGTTATTCTCAATATCGCTCTTGTCGAAACGTGCTGTATCGTCGGGAGTGTCATTGAACTGTTCCCAAGTCTTGTTGATCTTGTCTGTTGCCGACTGTTTCTGTCCTTCATCGTTTGTTCCTGCCGAAGCTGCTTGTGCGCCGCACTTAGGGCAAGGCTTTGTTTCATCTGTTATCTGCTCTCCGCATTTTGAACAAAATGCCATATGCTCATCCTCCTGTGGATAAAATTTAGTTTATTATGCTGATAATGCAACCTTATATATTATACATCGTTTTTTATCTTTTTTCAAGACAAAATTCGACAAATCTTATGTTTTCCGTATAATTTTCCGAAATAAATATTGTCTCTGCCTGTTAAAAAGTACTTGATTTTTTGCAATATATGTTGTATAATATACACATGAGCCGATGTGTTGGAATGGCAGACGAGGTAGACTCAAAATCTATTGTTCGCAAGAACGTGTGGGTTCGAGTCCCACCATCGGCACCAAAAAGACGATTGCATACGCAATCGCCTTTTTATTTGAAATATCAACCAAATATGACGTACTGTGCTAAAGGCGGTGATGATGTGCAATTTAAGGCTAAATTAAATATAAAATTCTATGTTGTTTTTGTTTTGCTGTTGGGAATTGTTATTCTGGGATTGTATGGGTTATATTTTTTAAATACGAATACAATTTTAGTGGAAAACGGATTACCAATGGATAATCAGACAAAATTGCTTCTTTCTGCTCTAATAGGTGTTGCTGTGCTGTCATGGACTGTTTCTCTTTTTACATTAGTAAGACAAATATTGCTTGCTCAGGCTTTTTCTATCGATAAGGACGGAATTCATTCTACTGCAACTGCAAAAATATTATTTGCTCTCATTTTGGTAATACCTGTAAGAACTATTCCGTATTCTGCAATAAAAAAGATTTCAAAAGAAAATGGAGTATTGACATTACTTCTTGATAAATCGCAACTTGATATTAACCCTATTTTGCGATTTTTTGTCTCAAAAAGATACTGTTTCTTCTCGGGATTTACATCAGTAAAACAGGAGAATATAGCATCTGAATTAGAAAAATATATGAAATAACATTACCAACAGAAGTGTATTGATTGTGTACACTTCTGTTGTTTATTATTGATCGATGTAATTGCTATTTACATTCTATTCGTTAATTTCAAACGGCGCGTCGCTTTCATTCGGCGATACTGTTTCTTTCGGATATTCGTTTTCCTCTGAATCGTCCGGCGAAAACAAGTCATTTAATGCACTCAGAAAGCCTCCGAATAATGCCTCTCTGAGAACCTCGTCCGGCTGTATTTTCCATTCGTCATCGCTTGTCTTTATGAGCATTATATCGACGATATTCGTTATTGTGTCAAGGCCCTCTTTCATGCAGCTTTGAGTGAACAGCTCCTTTATTGCACTTTGCTGTTCCTCCTCACTCGGCTGTGGGTCGGTAAACGCAATGGAAAAAAGATATTCGATCATATTAGTAAAAAACTCGTTTACAACAGGCTTCATATCGGTTACGGTGATTTCTGCCGTTACAACGGCGGTATACTCATCCGATATCCTCGACGAAATGATTTTATAGCCCATATTCTTAAATATTGTTTCCATTAATACATTTTCATCTATTACCGATGTCTCATCGGTACCGCCTTCATCGGGATATGTGATTGTATTGTCGCTTACTATATACAATTCAGCTTCAGCCATATCCATTTCGCTTAAAGCCGCAAGCATTTTTTCGACCGTATCTTCAGGCAGATTTATCGGCGGCTCGGTGGGTGCGGGAGTAGGCGCGGCGGTGGCGGCAGGAGTAGGTGAGGGTGTGAAAATGGGGGATGGAGTGAGGGTAGGAGTTTTGTCGGGCGAACTGTCGCAAGTGGCACCGGGTGTTATTGCAGTAGTGCTCGTCATTGGGCAGATGCAATACATAAAGGCAAGTGCGGCAGCAAATATTGTCAAAATGATTTTCTTCATTTTATAATTCTCCGTAAGACTATGCTGTGTACTGTAATATTTCATACTGTATCAATACATTAATACAGCCGGTTAATTATACCAAAAAACAGAGCGTTTTGCACTATATTTTTTTAGCGCATTTGCTCTGCTTTTGTTTTTTGCAATGAAATCGAATTTCTGACTTTTATTCAGTGATTATTGCCTTATGGTTGACCACCTTGACTGATACTTTTCAAGGTCGCTTCCGAGATATTTAAATGCAACGCATCTTTTGAGTATATCTTCCGTAGCCCAGAAGTCATCGTCATTTCTGTACGCCTCATCGAGAATTTCATATGCCGCTTCGTTTGCGGTTGAGTAGCCTATATATTCGGATATGCGCTTTGCGTTTTCGGCTTCGCACAGGAAGTTGATGAATGCCTCGGCAAGCTCTTTGTTTTTGGATGTTTTGGGAATAACGAGTCCGTCATACCATATGTTTCCGCCCTCTTCGGGAACCACATAATCAAGTCTTCTGCCGTTTTCTTCAGCGAGTGCTTTTGCTGCAACAGCTTCTCCCGAATATGTTATTGCAACATCTGCCGTACCCTTTGAAAGCATATCCTTTATTGTATCTGTTTCGTAGGACAAAACGAGCGGAAGCTGATCCTTAAGAAGCTGAGCCGCTTCTTCTATTTCGTTTTCATCAACCGTGTTTATGGAATATCCGAGCTTTATGAGTGCGGCAGCCATAGAGTCGCGCACGCTGTCTATCATGACTATTCTTCTTGAATACTTCTCGTTCCACAAAACGTCCCAGCTCTTTGCTTCTTCATCGCTTACGACATCGGGATTGTACAGGATGCCGAGCGTTCCCCACATATACGGTACCATGTATTCCAAATCTACACCGTTGCTCATGTTGAGCACCATTTGGCTTATGTTTGAATAGTTCGGAATGTTGTTAAAATCAAGCTTATAGAGGAGATCGTCCTTTATAAGACGCTCTATCATATATTCAGACGGCACGAGAACGTCATAGTTGCTGGAGCCGTTTTTGACTTTTATATACATATCTTCGTTTCTGTCGAAATATTCTTCAACAACGTCTACATTGTACTCTTTTTCAAATGCTGCTATAACGTCGGGGTCCATGTAGTCTCCCCAATTATAAAGATACAGCTTTTGCTTGCTTTCGCAACCTGCTGTGCAGAATATTGTGCACAGACCCATAATAACTGTTAAACAAATTGCGGTAAATCTCTTCAATTAAGTTTCCTCCGGATTTATTTTCTTTCTTCTTCTATATTGAAATCCTGTGCTGTGGCAGGATTCTGAAGCTCGAATACAGCTTCTTCGTTACGCGAAGCTTCTTTATTTGCGGCGTGCTTTTTGCGTCCCTTATTCTGATAAGCGTTTATAAGTATAAGCAGTATCAGAACTGTGGCAAACATGAGCGTTGACAGAGCGTTTATTGTCGGATTTACGCCGCGCTTTGTCATGGAATATATTATTGTAGACAGGTTCGTTACGCCGTTGCCCGTGGTGAAAAAGCTTACCACAAAATCATCTATAGAAAGCGTGAACGACAGCATAAAACCGCTGAGTATACCGGGCATAAGCTCCGGAAGTATTACCTTCTGCAATGCCTGCGACGGTGTTGCACCGAGGTCCTGAGCTGCCTCATACTTTGAAAAATTGATTTGTCTGAGCTTGGGCATTACCGAAAATATAACATACGGTATGCAGAATACTATGTGCGCTATGAGCATAGTGAAAAAGCCGAGCTTTATGTTGGCAAACATGAACAGCATCATAAGTGAAAGTCCCGTGATAATATCGGGGTTTACTACCGGTATATACGTTATGTTCATTATGAGCGACTTTGAAAATTTGCCGTATCCGTGCAGACCTATTGCCGTAATAGTTCCGACTGCAGTTGCAATGACAGCCGCAAGAAGCGCAACCACAAGCGTGTACATAAGCGCACTCATTATCTGTGAGTTGTTGAAAAGCTGTTCATACCACTTCAGCGAAAAGCCTGTCCAATGCCCGAGCTGTCTTGACTCGTTAAATGAGAACACTATCATTACGGCTATCGGCGCGTACATGAATATGAGGATAAGCAGGAGGTAAAGCTTTTTTAACGGGTTTTTTATCTTGAAGTGCTTCACATCAATGTACCTCCCTCATGGTCTTTATCGTATCTGTTGAGAACGAACATTGAAATCAGTATTATAACGAGAAGCACGAGCGATATAGCGGCGCCCTTATGCCATCCGTTGATCGATTCTATAAAGTAGTTCTCTATAATATTTCCTATCAGATAATATTTTCCTCCGCCGAGCAGCTTTGATACGACGAATGTTGAAACGGCAGGCATGAATACCATTACTATGCCGGATATTACGCCGGGCAGACTCAACGGGAATATTACCTTCCTGAATACGTTTACTTTGTTTGCACCGAGATCCTGAGCAGCTTCAATTACTCGCGGATTTATCTTGCTTAAAACCGTATATACGGGCAGTATCATAAACGGCAGGAAATTGTATACCATACCTAAAATGACGGCAAAATCGGTGAATAAAAGCGTTACGGGGCCTATGCCGAATACTGCAAGTATGTTGTTGAGCCATGTGACGTCTTCAAGAATATATCTCCATGCGTATGTTCTGAGAAGAAAGTTCATCCACATGGGTATAACAAATAAAAACAGAAGAATTGTCTTATCCTTGAAGTCCTTACTTGCAAGAATCATCGCTATCGGATATGCGATAATAAGGCATACAATGGTACATATACCTGCCATTTTGAGCGACTTCCAGATAAGCTCCATATTGTTTTTATTGAATGCTTCTTTTATGTTTTCAAGCGAAAACTGAATAGTACCGTCTACCGTGTCTGTGAAAGCGTAACAGCATATCAGGATCAAAGGAACTATTGTAAACACTATCATCCATACTATATACGGAATGGCAAACCATTTCTTTTTCATTGCGCACACAATGCTCCTTTCACACGCTTTTTTTCATTATATGAATATTGAACGGTGTAACGTACATTCCGATATTGCTTCCCTCGGGACTGAGCACTGTGCTGTGTATAAGCCATGTGTTGCCGTCGTTGCCGTCTACTATCATCTCATAATGAACACCCTTGAATATAGCCGTTCTTACTACGCCGCATATGACGTCGTTGCTCGGTTCGCACACCTCAACGTCCTCGGGACGTATGACAACGTCCACAGGCTCGTTCTTTTCAAAGCCTGAGTCAACGCACTTTACCCTGTGACCTGAAAATTCAACGTCAAAATCATTGTGCATTATTCCGTTTACTATATTGCTTTCGCCGATAAACCTTGCTACAAAAGCATTTTTCGGTTCGTTATATATATCGGTCGGTGCTCCGTACTGTTGAATTACGCCGTCCTTCATGACTGCAATGTTATCGGACATTGTCAGAGCTTCTTCCTGGTCGTGCGTTACGTATATGAATGATATTCCCAAGCGCTTTTGCATTGCTTTAAGCTCAAGCTGCATACTCTGGCGCATTTTGAGGTCGAGTGCTCCCAACGGTTCGTCAAGCAGAAGAAGTGCAGGCTCATTGACTACGGCTCTTGCTATGGCGATTCTTTGCTGCTGACCTCCCGAAAGCGCACCTATATCTCTTTTTTCATAGCCCGAAAGATTTACCATCCTGAGGACATCTTTAACCTTTGATTCTATCTCGCTTTTTTTCACGCCCTTTATTTTAAGCCCGAATGCTATATTGTCAAATACGTTCATGTGCGTAAACAATGCGTAGCTCTGAAATACTGTGTTCAGATTCCTTTTGTGCGCCGGAACGTCGTTTATTCTTTTGTTCTCAAAATAAACGTCGCCCGATGTGGCATTGACAAAGCCTGCTATTATTCTCAGTGTCGTTGTCTTGCCGCAGCCGCTCGGACCGAGAAGAGTGACAAATTCATTGTGCTTTACAGCAAGGTTTATATTGTCAAGAACGGTGAAGCCGTCCTCATATGTTTTTGTTACATTTTCAAGTCTAACGATATAATCTTCCATTTAAGTAAGTACCTTTCGGATAATAATCAGTTTCTTCAGAAGTTGGGCGGTGTGGATACCCATATGAATTTCAGCGGCCTCTTGTGTGTGTTCTCGATGTAATGCGTTTTTTCAGCCGCAAAATAAAAGGACATATTCTTTTTTACCGTATACGTCCTGTCGCCTATGTGCAGGTCGGCGGTTCCTTCTAAAATATACCCCCATTCCTCTCCTGCATGAGGACTTTCGAGCGCAGTTTTTGCTCCCGCGTTCAGTTCAACGAGGATAGGCTCCATATCGTTTTTCTGCGAGTCCGGCACAAGCCATGTGATCTTTACTTCGTCGTTATCATTTGTGAACATATCGTTCTCGTCAAATACGATCCGCTCTGACGGCTCTCCGCTGAAAAATTCGCCCAGATTTGTGCCGAGACATTGCAATATGTCCGCAAGCGTGGCAATGGACGGAGATGTTACATCTGTTTCAAGCTGGGATATGTATCCCTTTGAAAGCTCCGTTCTGTCTGCAAGCTCCTGCTGGGTGAGACCGTTTTTTACACGCAGATCCTTTATTTTTGCACCAAGCTCCATAAGCTTTCCTTCTTTCGGCTTTAGATGTTACTAAACATAAAGTTTAATAATACCTTTCTGTGGGGTTGCAATTACTAAACTTTAAGTTTAGTAATCACTAAACACGCTGTATATTATATACCTTTTTCCACGTTTGTCAATAGGTAAATCATATAATTTAAAATTTTTTGTCGAATTTTGTCTTTTTTGCCTTTCCCGGGGTTGCCGCTGAGGTTTTTTTCCGGGGCTGCCGCCCCGTACCCCGCCAAGCCTTTGAAAAGGCTTGACCGAAACTTTAATAAACTTTGTAGTTGGCAATCAGCCTCGCCGGTGGTCGTCGAGTCGGATTGCCATTTACTTTACGTTTCTTTTTGGAGTGAAATGTGGTATATTAAAGACTTGCCGTAAAAACTCAAATGAAAACGAAAATAAAATGCGCATCTTCTCGCCATGTTATCGACGGAAAGATGCGCACAGATGTAAAGCGGTTTAAGAATTTGGGGCTTGCGTAATTATCTCAAAGAGGTAATTACCGGCTTTTTCAAAAGTCCCCGAGGAAATGAAACATTATGCTTTCGGAAGCGGAATGGGGGTTTCGGCGTTTAAGATATAGAAGAGATGATTGCCGTCGCCGTCTGGCTCGCCATACGGGAAAAATTCAATAGAGGAGACGGTATAATCACTCATCGTCAATGTATCCCAATTATCGCTGCCGTCCTCATATCGTTCATAACAGTAAGTGAATTGTATCTTCAAAACGCCGTCCTCAAGCAAGCGATATGCAGTAAAAGTATAATGGCTCGAATCCACAACTTTGCCTTTATCAACAACTTCGCTGCTTTTCTCTGCCGGCAAATCCCTCCGATCGATGTCTGTTTTAACCAAAGGATCTATGGCACAAACTGTTTTTAAGGTATCACCGATTTTTATTGAGTCAAAGTCACTGCTTTTCAATGAGGCAGAAACATAATACCCCTCTGTTGTTGTGTACCAAAGTCCGGTTGTATCAATGTCTTCCGGAATCTCGAATTCATATGTTTCCTGTACCATTTTGCCGTCAACCGAATTAATGAATGTCATGGATTGCTTTTGAGGCGGAATGCTTGTAAACATTTCATAATAATATACACCGTCGTCATATTTGAATATTGCAAGCCTGTGTTCATCGTCTATTTTGTACGTATACTTATCAAATTCATCTTCACGTATATATTCATTTAACAAAATATGATAGGCAGAGGTCCTCATGAAAAATGGACATACTCCTAATCGGGAAAATCTCCTTACTACGAGTCTATCTTTTATTTTGCTTTTGTCAATATATTTAAGTTCTTCATATTCATAAGAAGGAGTAATACTGTTTTCCATATTTATCTCCGTATCCGCTTCATCAAGGAAATTTGTATTGCTTTCCGCATTGTCGGTATCGAGATTATCGGATTGAGCAAAAGCGCAATATACCGAACCTAATACCATACAAAACACCAATGATATGGTAATTGTCAAAATCAATATTTTCTTGTTTTTCATAATTATTTTGTTTCCTTTCTGTTTTATATTGTTAAACTATGTATTTCAATATTATCTATTCCGACTTCCCAAAAACCTCAAAATATCATGCTTTCGGAAGCGGAATGGGGGTTTTGGTGTTTAAGATATTGAAGAATTCGCCGTCATCGCCGTTTGGCTGTCCGTACGGGAAAAATGCAATATCGGAGACAATAAGACCGGTATCGTCCAAAATAGTCTTGTCGCTGTCATTTTTGATAAACTGTCTTGTAAAAGATATTTTCAAAATGCCGTCCTCAAGCAAACGGTATGTTTCTCTTTCAAATTTATAAAGAACGGTACCGTCATCGTACTTCTCAACTATTTCAGGAACTCTGCACCCGAAAATATCTTTTGATACAGACGGGTCTATTGCGATTACGTCATCTATGCTGTCGCCTAATTTAATGGAATCAAAGTCACTTGATTTCAATGAGCCGGAAACATAATAGCTTTCGCCGTATGTTAACCAACTTTCCAGATAGCCAACCGGGAGAATAGTTTGTTCTGCTTTTATTGAAGGATAGTTTGGCGGGATATTAACCGGTTCTACTGAAGCACTTTCAAATACAATATAAACATAAGCGCCTTCGACTTTATATACAACGCAAACATGATCATTGTCTATCTTGTATATATATTCTACGGGAGAAAGCGGGTCATTATTGAAATCTGACAAGGATTTTTTTGAAACCGTCATCATATGTCCCCATAAATAGTCCTCTTTTTTATAGTCTCTGTATGGCAAATAAACACAAAACAAATCATCAACGATTCTTAAATCCTCAAATGCAACGTTTGTTTTTTCACTCATCAGTTTTAACAGATCTCCGCGTATTGTCTGCGATGGAAAATATCCCAATATACCTCTGTTTTCCACGGGCACCTTATTTTCCCATTGCTCGGCTTTACTTTTATTGTTTGCTGCGAGTTTTTCGGCATAAGCCTTTTGTTCATCGGATAAAACAAATTCAATTTCGTCTTCTGTATTGACCTGCATAAGCGCTCCCTCTACTACATTATGGTCTTCTGCACTGATGAGCAAAGGCGATACCTCGGCAGTATAAAGATTATTTTGATTTTCGCTGTCAGAACAGTCGTTTATTGCAAGGGCAACAGCCCCGGCGCCTGCCGTCAAACAAAGTATGACTAATATCAGCGAAACAACCAATATTTTATTTTTTTTCATGTTACCCTCCTGTATTTTCTCATTATTTAATATTATACTTGTTTATTTGAAGCTCGTAATACAAAAAAGCGCATAAGTCGACACAAACAACGTCACCGACTCATGCGCAAGTCTAACTGAATTTAAGGGGAAAACCTCTCTGTGAAATAATGAATCGGCGACGGTATATTCTGAACTTCTCAGTCAAATCCGATGTTCTCATTTTATATACCTTCCCGGAAATATTTTACATATCTGATTATATTATACACAAAATAAATTATTTGTCAATGGATTTTTTGATGTTTTTACAAAAAATATATAATTTTAAGCTTGTCTTATTAAAAAAGAAAAGCTCGCGGAATCCGGGCTTGTCCTCTGCTGACTCTTTGAGTACGGCAATACTCGCCGATGATCGTTGATAACGGATTTCGTGAACTTTTTACATTAAGCTTTTTTCTTATTAAAATATCATGTACGGCTTCTCAGCTTTGAGAGGACGTTTTCGAAATAATCCGGAATGGGTGCTTCAAACTCCATAAAGCGCTTGGTAATCGGGTGTACAAAGCTCAGCTTTTGTGCGTGAAGAAGCTGACCGTTCAAGGCAAACTTTTGATTTTTGCTTCCGTATACCGGGTCGCCCACAACGGGATGCTTTATATATGCCATATGAACTCTTATCTGATGCGTTCTGCCCGTATGAAGGTCGCATCTGACGAGAGCATAATTATCCTTGCCCTTGAACTGCTCGAGCACTGTATAGTCCGTTCTTGCATAACGGATATTTGTGTCGGCGCCGGGCGAAGGGAGAGGAAATACTGCCATTTTGAGTCTGTCGGTCGGGTTCCTGCCATAGCCTGTTTCGATAACGCCCGAATCTGTATTGAAGCAATTATCAACAAGCGCAACGTATTGGCGGTGAGCCGACTTTTCTTTTATCTGCTCGGCAAGAGATATGTGTGCCTCATCGGTTTTGGCGATCACAATCAAGCCCGATGTGTCCTTATCGAGCCTGTGCACTATTCCCGGGCGCAGAACGGAATTTATTCCCGACAGATCCTTGCAGTGATAAAGCAGAGCATTGACGAGCGTGCCCGAATAATTTGCGCACGCTGGGTGTACGACCATGCCCTGAGGCTTGTTTATTACGGCAATATATTCGTCCTCAAAAACTATGTCAAGCGGTATGTTTTCGGGTTCAACATCTATTTTGACGGGTTCGGGGAACTCCACCTCTATTTCGTCACCTGTGCGGACGGAATACGAGGCTTTTTTCATGACTTTACCGTTCACCTTTACCATAGAGCCTGTTATGAGGCGTTGGAAAAAAGAACGAGAGTTCTCGTTCTTTTTTTGCGAAAGATATAAATCCAAGCGGTCGCCCGATTCGTCATCGTCAACCGTAAAGCATAACGTTTTACCGGTCTGCATCATCATTCTCCGTTTGAGTGTTTTGTTTTGATTCGGATATTTCTTTTTTGTTCTTATCCTTATTAAGGAATTCTTTATCAAAAAACAGTATATATATTCCCAGCAGAACAACTCCCACAACGAGCATATTGTCGGCAGGATTAAACACAGGGTATTCTATAAAAGTCACCTGCATCATGTCAATAACGTATCCGAAAAACACTCTGTCAAACAGATTGCCGAATGCGCCTGCAAGAATAAGCCCGGAAGCAACACGCAAAAGCTTTGTTGTTCTCCCGTAATTTTTTACAAGGAACCATATCACGAGAGCGCATACCACGCACGTTACTGCGATAAGCGGCCAGCGCTGTCCCTGAAGGATACCGTGCGCCGCACCTCTGTTTTCCACGTACGTAAAGCTGAATATGCCGTCGATTACAGTCACGGAGCCGACCGGCTCAACAAATAGCTTTGTAAGGATTTTTGCGATTCTGTCTGCCGCAAAACCGATTACGGCAATAATTATCGTAAGCATATTCGTCAGCCGTTAACAACAGCGGATTTTTCTTCAAAAGATGAAACAATGGAATCAGAGTCCGCGTTGTGTTTAAGATAATCAAGCTGTGCGGTGAGCATATCCTCGAATTTGGCCTTGAAGGCATCGTATTCCTTCTTCATGGTTTCCGTTTCAGCCTTGAGCTGTTCAAGCCGCGTATCAAGGCCGTTTGTCATTTCGTTCGCCTTTGCTTTTGCGGCGTCTATGATTTCCTGTGCCTGCTCGTTCGCCTTTGAAATGATCTCTTCTTTCTTTTCCTTTGCAAGCAGGAGAAGCTCTTTCATTGAATCTTCAGTCTGCTTATACACATTTATAGTTTCGTACAGTGTCGAGCATTTACGGCGCAGATCATTCAATTCGTTTTCCGTGGAATCCATCTGCATCATAATATCTTCAAGAAACGTATCGACCTCAAACTTATCATAGCCGCGCGAACGCGTTGTAAACTGTTTTTTCTGTATGTCCTCAATACTTATTGCCATATACAGAGCATCTCCTTTTCAATAACAAGAATATAAAACCGTTGATTATTCTCAATTCCCCCGAAACGGCGCTTGGGGGATCAATGTATTTATCTGTAGCTCGGTGCCTTCTGATTGTCGCTCGAACCGGATATTTCAGACAGATTTACTCCGTAATTTGTTACAACGTATACTCTTGTGCCTACTTCTTTTATCTTGCCTGACAGTGCAAACGTACCGCCGTAAACAAAGTCAAGAATACGGATAGCCAGATCGTCATCAACAAGCTCGAGGCTGAACACGATTATATTGCCGTCGCGAAGCTTTTCGATTATCTTGTGAGCATCGCTGTATGTAGCCGGTTTGATTGTCTCGATATTGCTTGATTTTCTGTAATTCTGAGCCGTCTCATACTGCTGTGTGGGACGCGGATTGCGCTGAAGACGTGCTGTATTCTGCGCATCATCGTTCTGCTCGCCGGACGGAACATCCTCGTAAGCTTCTTCTATTTCGGCTTCTTCGTTTTCGTCATATCTGTCGTCATCAAATCCGATGTTTGACAAAAAATCTTTGATTTTACCCATTGTAAATTCATCCTTTCAATGTGTTTGTTTTTTTATGATAAATAAAAATAATATACGTACCTGAAATCTCGATTCGGCAATGCTATCTGCTTTCGCGTTCACCGAATATTGCTCTTCCCACGCGCACAATGTTTGCACCGTGCTTTATTGCGAGCATATAATCGTTCGTCATGCCCATGGAAAGATATTTTATCTGTCCCTTTGCCTTCTCGAAATTCTTCATGCTTTCAAAAAGAGCGTATGTGCTTTCAAAACATTCTTCAACCGATTTTATATCAGTCGTGTTCGGACCTATCGTCATCAAGCCCTCGATGCGGATATTTTCATATTCGAGGCACTTTTCAAACAGCTCCGAAAGCTCTTCGGGTTCGCAGCCCGATTTTGTGTCCTCGCCCGACGTGTTTACCTGCATGAGCACCGGAATCACGCGGTCAAACTTTTTTGCCTGCTTTGAAAGCTCCTCTGCAATGGAAAGCCTGTCCACAGTCTGCACAATCACGTTCTTATCTGCAATGTACTTGACTTTATTCCTCTGAACATTGCCTATGATATGCCACTGTATGCCGTCTGAGCCGAGCGCGGCATATTTGTCGTTGAATTCCTGAATATAATTTTCACCGAAATCGGTTGCTCCGAGGCTTGCCGCCAGACGTATATCATCAACGCTTTTGAACTTTGAAACAGCCACGAGCTTTATATCTTCACTTTTGCGGCCCGATTCCTTTGCCGCACGCCTGATATTTTCTCTTACGGTCAAAAGACCTTCTTCTATACTCATATCAATTTTCCGTTTTGCCTGCCGATAATTTTAATTTGTGCAACGATATTGCAAAGGAAACCGGCACATGACCGTAAACGCACTGTCAATTCATTGAAAATGCACGCTCAAGGCTGTTTTCGACGGCGCACTTTTTTAATATCGAAGCTTTATGCGATAATTGTATAAAGTTATCCACTATACCTATATATCATTTTACAATATAATCCGATTAATGTCAAGCGAATTTTGCGAATTTTCTCACTGTATTTAAAATTTTTTTCATTTACACTCGCAAACATTACTTTCAAATTACCTCGTATTGACTTTGCTTTATTTTGATGCACATTGAAAATAAAGCCTTTGACGGTTTTACGGCGTGCTCCGAACAGTCAATAAATTGTAAATTCATATAAATATATCGTAATTCGATAAAAATATATTGACATTTGTATTTGCCTGTGCTATAATAAGCACGTAATGACAGAGCGAACCTTGCTTTGCCGTTCAATTTATCAAAGAAAGGATTCCAAACAAATTCATATTTGTAAGGGTTATTTAAGAAAATGAAGCAGAAAACACTTGAAAGAGTATTGAAAATAATCATAGTCGGTTTGGCTCTCTGCGGCGCGCTTCTGTTCGCGTATGTTATTCCCGGGTCGGGAAAGCATATTGTTGAATGTTATCCCGAATTTTCGTCGTGGTTTGTGCCTTGGCTCGTATTCATTCTTATCGCGGCGGTACCGTGCTATGCGGTGCTTGTGTTTGCTTGGCGCATTGCCGTAAGAATAGGCGCCGATGATTCGTTCTGCATCAAAAACGCAAAGGACCTCAAAGCGGTATGTATTCTTGCTTTGTCGGATTCCGCTTACTTCTTGCTTGGTAATATTGTCCTCTGGTTATTCGGCAAGAATCATCCGTCTGTGATTATGGCTTCCTTGCTCGTCGTTTTCGTCGGCGTCGCAATAGCCGTTGCATCCGCTGTCCTCTCACACCTCGTTCTTAAGGCTGCTCTCATTAAGCAGGAAAATGACCTCACAATATAAAGGAGGTGCCGCACATGATAGTGATTAATATCGACGTTATGCTCGCTAAACGTAAAATGAGCGTTACCGAACTCTCCGAAAAAGTGGGTATTACTATGGCAAATTTGTCCGTGCTTAAAAACGGTAGGGCAAAAGCCGTTAAAATCGAAACCCTTAATAAAATCTGCGCCGCACTCGATTGCCAGCCCGGCGATATCCTTGAGTTCAGAAAGGATTGATTTTGGTTTTTTTTCTTTTTTGGACGCTTTTGAAAAAGCGTCCAAACCCGAAAACTTTAAAATGCTTTGCAGTTGCTCATCTTTCCGCCGAGAGTATGGCGAAAAGATGAGCATTAACTTTTGCGAGTTTATTTGAGGCTTTTACGGCGGAATTTTAATATACGGAACATTCACCTTAAAGAGAAAAGTGAACAGCAATCAGCTTCACTTAAATAGAGCGTATTTTCTTTATCCGATATTTGCAAATAAAAACACATTTTCCGCATATCAATTATTGTGAATATTCAATTATACGGTACATTATGCTTAAAGAGAAAAGGAAAGCAAATGGCAATCTGACTCGACGACCACCGGCGAGGCTGATTGCCATATACAAAGTGTTTAAAGTTTCGCTCAAGCCTTTTCAAAGGCTTGGCGGGGTTCGGGGCGGCAGCCCCGAGAAAAACTCTTGGCGGGGTACGGGGCGGCAGCCCCGAGAAAAAATTAACGGCTTTGAGCTTCGGACTGAACGGGTTGGGGTTGGTTGGCAGGAGCGCCTGTTACATGGAAGTTTTCATTCTGGGAGCAGAAGTACTCATACACGAAGCCATGTTTTGATTTAAGGGATACATAGCCATAGACGGAGGAGAGGACCGCGCCGACGGTATCGATAATAATATCCTTCATAGTATCCAAAAGAGCGAGTCTGCCCACTTTTTCCACGCCGTCCTCGAATGCGAATTTCTGCATATTAAGTCCGAGGAGTCCGTCGCAAGTAAATTCATATATTTCCCAGATTGCGCCGATTGCGACAGAGAAGCACAATGCGAACATGATTGCGGCGGTAGGCGAAATCTGAGAATCCTTACCCTTAAAGAGCATTGCGAAAACCATATATCCGAGCAAGCCTGTCATCAAGCTGCTGAGGAGGTGCAGGAATGTATCCCAATGCGGAACGGTATAATAGAATTTAGCCACCTCGCCGAGGAACACGCTGCCGAAAAGGAAGAACCAGAACGCTATACACAAAAACGCGGGTATTTGCATTTTAAACACCTTTTTTATAAAAAGCGGAGCGTGTATAACGATGCAAGCGAGCACGCATTGCAGAAGCATGAGCTTCAAGTTTGATCTCTGCATTTCTGTTTCAATGCTGTCAGACATAAATATAAGCTTAAATGCTATACACAGCGCCGATACGGCATGAAACGCAAGCACTGTGATATATGATATTGTCAGCACGAGGTCTTTTGTTTTATTGTTTTGTTTCATAACGGATACCGTTTCCTTTCTGATTATTTGGCGGAATATTCCGCCGCCGCGGATATATGGGTTGTACAAATATATTATATGGGACAATGTGCAATATTTTGCTTAGCAATTCCTCTTTTTTTACACTTCATTATACAATTTTACGGAGTAAGATGTTACATTCGGTATTGTTTCTCCGTCAATTTGGAGAGCGCACGGTCTGTCAAATTCGACTGTTACGGAATTACCTCTGAGCACGTCCACCATTTCTTTATGCTCGATGTGTTCGCCCTTGAATATCGACGGGAACACACGCAATGTTTTGAGCTTGCCGGAGCCGTACATTATTACGGTGGAAACCTTTTTGTTTTCTTCGAGCCTGTTCTGCATAGGTGCCACGTCCATGCCGCCGCCGTAATATCTGCCGTTCATTGTGGGGGCAAGCCACACCTTTTTGTATGTGCGCGTCACGTTGTCAACGGTAACGGAAGCATTTACGGGATGATAATCATACAGGAGTCCTTTTATTGCAATACGTGTGTAATTGATAGGCTTGTCCGATTTGGCACGCAGCTCATCGCCTGCCTGAGTGCAATAGCCGTCTATTCCGTAGCCGACGCCGTTTATAAAGCGGTATTCACGACCTTTTACCGTAACGACGGGGAGCTGCTTTACATAATCGTTAAGACGAATAAGCCCGTTTTCGGAAGCGCTCTGAACGTCACGCATGAAGTCGTTTCCGGAGCCTGCGGGGTAATAGTAAATACATTTGTCGGTTATATCCCAATTCTCAAAATTGTTTATAAATCTGTTAAGCGTGCCGTCACCGCCGGCAATGACAATTTCGTTGTCGTCCAGCGACAGTATGTAATCGGTTATATCGTCTATTTGCGTAATATCTTCAAATGTCATGTTGTCTCTGTCAATAGTCTGTTTGATTTTTGCGGCGGATTGAGCACCGTGCATATTATTTGCGAGAGGATTGTAGAGTATGTGCATTGCCATTTCACTCCTTACTTCATTTTTCGACAAAATTTTACCATATGTAAATAAACTCTACATAATCTCAAAATAAACTCAACATAAACTTTTAAAGAAAAATCAAACTTTTTTTGCTATGAAGCATGAAAAACGTCATTTTACACAAATTTTTATAAAATGATTGCCCGGAAGTAAAAAAATATGGTATAATAATTATATTATTTGAATCAGCTTAAGAGGGAGATTTTTATGGACGATTTTTCAAACATGAATTATGAAAACAGCGGACACACACGCTTTGCGGTTACTGTTGAGCGTGAAAAAGCAGTCAAAATGGTGAAGCAGATGAAAGCGGTTGCAATACTGAACATGGTATTCGGCGTGCTGTACTGTATCGGCTCAAGCCTTATTTTCGGCATATTTTCAATTCTGGCGGGAATGAAGCTGAAATCCGCGTCGGAAAAATTGCATATGCTTGTTTACGGCGCTCCTGATTTTATGGGCGAAGCAATCGGCGCAGACCTTACGGAGTATTATAAGAAGCTCGGTATGGGAATAATATTCCTTGTTATATCGTCTGTGTTGAACATGCTGTTCAGCTTTGCAATGCTGAATTGGATGAACTCATTGATTTATTGGTGATTGAAGATTATAATACGCAAAATTAAATGAAAGGAATGCTTTATAAACAAATTATAAGGCTTGATGATTGATATGAGTTTTACACCTGATGATCAGAATAATTTGAATAACAAAGTAACGTTTTATTTTAATCCGATAACGCTCACGCCTTTTATAAGGTGGGCGAAATTTACCGCTATAATGCTTATGTTATATTTTGTGTTTGCGTGCTTCGGCATAATAACGCTTCCGTTTGCGATATTCGGAATTATAGCATCAAGCAAGCTTTTGAATGCTTGCACGGATATTAAAGCCGTTATGGAAACGGGCAACGGGCTTTATTCGGAATATGCGGGCGAAAATCTTCAGAAGCATTTTTCGTCATTGCTTAAATCATACATGGCAATGATCATTACGGTTATAATCGTTTTTGTTGTTGTTATGGTTTTGTTCGCGTTATTTACAGAGGAAATAGTGGAGCTCTGGAAAAAACTGCTTGACGGCTACTTTGAGTCGGGAGATCCCGATTCGTTACCCGACAATGTAAACGATCTCGTAACATACTTAAGGGCAATGTTTTAATTTTATATTGTTTTAAGGCACATTTGGCGTTTGAGTTGCATATATTGTATTATTATGCAATAAAAATGCGGAGGAAGCTGTGCAATGAAAATTAAAACAAGGGGATTGCCTAAAAGATTGGTTATTGCGTCGGCGGCGGTAATTATTGTGTGCATATTGCTTTTGGCTGTGATAGACAGCAAAATAAAGCCTGCAATGAATGCCGTTGCGGAATTGAGAGTACGCTATTATGCTGTTGCGATAATGAATCAGGCGATAAAAGAAGTGACGTCCCAGACAGATGTCAAGTCTGTGGTCGAGGTGCTTATGAATGACGACGGCTCGGTGCGTCTTGTGCAGACGGATTCGGTTGCAATGAACAGGCTTTCTACCATGGTAAGCGAACGGGCGCAGGAAAAGCTCCAGGAGCTTAAAAATATACAGGTATCCATTCCGCTCGGCTCACTTATAAGCAACGGTGTTTTATCGGGCAAGGGTCCGAACATTCATATAACAATGCTCCCCGCAGGCGCGGTGAATACAGACTTTTCCACGGAGTTTGAAAACGCAGGCATAAACCAGACGCGCCACAGGGTATACCTTAAGGTCAGCGCACAGGTGAGAATTGTCGCGCCGCTGTCGGGCAGTGCCATAGAAGTGCAAACGGTAGTTCCGATAACGGAAATGATAATAGTCGGAGACGTGCCGGACACTTATATAAACGTGGAACGTATTGACGATGCGCTTGAGCTTATTCCCTGAAATGATGTCAATACAATATAATTATTACTAATTACTAAAGGCACGGTAAATATAATGAACCTTCAACATTTGAAATACGTGGCAGAGGTTGCCAAAACAAACTCAATAAGCAAGGCGGCTGAAAATCTGTACATGGGACAGCCGAACCTCAGCAGGGCGATAAAGGAGCTTGAGGATTCGCTCGGTATAACCATTTTCGAACGCAGCAAGCACGGCATAAGCATTACTCCCGAGGGCGAGGAATTCCTTATGTATGCAAAACGCATACTGCATCAGGTGGATGAGGTGGAATCCCTTTACAAAAACGCCAAAACTCACAAGCAACGCTTTTCAATATGCGTTCCGAGAGCAAGCTACATATCCGAAGCCTTTACGCGCTTTGCCTCATCGATAAGTAAGGACGTGCCGGCAGAAATTTTTTACAAGGAAACAAATTCGATGCGCACCGTAAACAATCTGCTTAAGGAAGAATACAACCTCGGCATAGTGCGCTATCAGGCGGCGTTTGATGAGTATTTCAAAAGAATGTTCGACGAAAAAAATATCGAGCACGAGCTTATAACCGAATTTTCATACAGGCTTATCGTATCGAAAAATTCTCCGCTTGCAAAGTCGGAATCGGTTTCGCCTGAGGAGCTTGCCGATTACATTGAAGTTTGCCATGCCGACCCTTATGTTCCGTCGTTGCCGCTTATTGACGTGAAAAAAGCGGAGCTTTCGGAATATGTGGATAAAAGGATATATATTTTCGAAAGAGGAAGTCAGTTCGATATTCTCGAAAACGTTCCGGGCACATTTATGTGGGTATCGCCCATACCGAATAAATTCCTTGAAAAGTACGGACTCGTCAATATAAAATGCGAATCCGGGGCAAAAATGTACAAGGACGTGCTGATTTACAGGAAGGGTTACAAGCTTTCCGAGCTTGATAAAAAATTTATAACGGCTTTGTGCGAGGTTAAACGCGAAATATTTTAATTGTTTTATCGATACTATGTTATCGATAATAGCATATCGATATTGATATATTGATATGCTTTTTTTATATTTTACAAAAAACGGCACCGATGGTATAATATTGACAAAATAGAATCAATGCACTATATAATCTGCAGGTGCCGATAATATGTATATTTCAGGCAGAAAGACCAATATTAAGGAGGAGTGACATGAACGGAAAACAGGTTTCAAAAGCAACTTTGCAAAGACTTCCGTCATATCTGACATACTTGAGAACGGTTCCGTACAGGGAAAACATTTCATCAGCGGCAATAGCCGGCGAGCTTGGCTTGGGAGAAATACAGGTCAGAAAGGACTTGGCGTCCGTGAGCGGCTGCGGCAGACCGAAAACAGGGTATCGGACAGATAAGCTCATTGCCGATCTGGAAGAATTTTTGGGATATAAAAATATAGATAACGCGGTTGTTGTGGGCTGCGGCAGACTCGGCATGGCGATACTCGATTATAACGGCTTCAGTGAGTACGGCATGAATATAGAGGCCGGCTTTGACGCAGACGAGGACAAAGTCGGTGTGTCTCAGACGGGCAAGGAAATACTTCCCACGGAAAAGCTTGAGGAATATTGCGGAAAATATGATATTAAAATAGGCATACTGTGCGTACCGCCGGAATGTGCTTTTCAGGCGTGCAGAATGATGGTTGATGCGGGAATAAAGGCAATTCTGAATTTTGCACCCGTGTGTCCGTCGGCGCCCGAGGGAATAATAGTAAAAAACGTAAATATTGCGGCACAACTTGCACAGCTGGCAAATAGTATGGCTAATAGGGAATACAGTGAAATTTGATTTGTTTGTATAATACATTCTGATTATACTTGTTTTGATTGGGATTTATTTATAAAGTTTTTTTGAGAAAGGCATTGATTGCCCGCGCTTTTTATAAGCGGTAAGAAGGAGGATTTAGATGAAGAAGAACGAACGTAAGATCGTTGACAGCGTTGAAGCGCTGGAAGCCGAAATTGCAAGGGTACAGGCTGCCCAGAATGTTTATGCACAGTATACGCAGGAACAGGTGGACAAAATATTTTTTGCGGCAGCTGTTGCGGCAAATAAAATGAGAATACCCCTTGCCAAAATGGCAGTGGAAGAAACCGGAATGGGAGTCGTTGAGGACAAAGTAATAAAGAATCATTATGCGTCAGAATATATTTACAACGCATATAAAAATACAAAGACCTGCGGCGTAATCGAAGAGGATAAAGCATACGGAATCAAAAAGATAGCCGAGCCTATCGGTGTTGTTGCGGCTGTAATACCTACAACAAATCCGACATCAACGGCTATTTTCAAGACGCTCCTTGCTCTCAAGACGCGCAACGGAATTATTATCAGTCCGCATCCGCGCGCAAAAAAGAGCACGATAGAAGCGGCAAAAACTGTTTTAGAGGCGGCTGTTGAAGCAGGCGCTCCCGAAAACATTATTTCATGGATAGATGTTCCGTCTTTGGATATGACGAATACGCTCATGCGTGAGGCCGATATTATTCTTGCAACGGGCGGCCCGGGCATGGTTAAGGCGGCTTATTCAAGCGGCAAGCCGGCAGTGGGCGTAGGTGCGGGAAATACTCCTGCAATAATCGATGATTCGGCAGATATTATTCTTGCGGTAAACTCGATAATTCATTCAAAGACGTTTGATAACGGCATGATATGCGCTTCCGAGCAGTCTGTTATAGTTCTTGACAAGATATACGATAAAGTAAAAAAGGAATTTGCCGACAGAGGCTGCTATATTCTCAACCCGGAGGAGCTTGACAAGGTAAGAAAGACTATAATCATAAACGGTGCTCTCAATGCAAAGATAGTAGGTCAGAAAGCTCATGATATTGCCGCACTTGCAGGAGTTGAGGTTCCGGAAAATGCAAAGATTCTTATAGGCGAGGTTGAGAGCGTTGAGCTTTCCGAGGAATTTGCTCATGAAAAGCTTTCTCCGGTGCTTGCAATGTACCGTGCAAAGAATATCGAGGAAGCATTCGGCAAGGCGGAAAGACTCATTGCCGACGGCGGTTACGGTCATACGTCATCTATATATCTCAATGTCATCACCGAAAAGGCAAAGCTTGACGAGTTTGCGGAAAGAATGAAGACGTGCCGTATATTGGTAAATACTCCGTCATCTCAGGGCGGCATAGGAGATCTGTACAATTTCAAGCTTTCACCGTCACTTACGCTTGGATGCGGTTCGTGGGGCGGCAACAGCGTCTCCGAGAACGTAGGCGTAAAACATTTATTGAATATAAAAACAGTTGCCGAGAGGAGAGAAAATATGCTTTGGTTCAGAGCACCCGAGAAAATATATATCAAGAAGGGCTGTCTGCCCGTTGCTCTTGATGAGCTTAAGAGCGTAATGAATAAGAAGAAAGCCTTTATCGTAACAGACAGCTTCCTTTACAAAAACGGCTACACAAAGCCGATAGCCGATAAGCTCGATGAAATGGGCATACAGCATACAACATTCTATAATGTTGCTCCGGACCCGACGCTTGCAAGCGCAAAGGAAGGCGCGGCACAAATGACGAGCTTTGAGCCTGATGTTATTATTGCCGTCGGCGGCGGCTCCGCAATGGACGCGGCAAAGATCATGTGGGTGCTGTACGAGCATCCGGATGCTGACTTCATGGATATGGCAATGCGCTTCTCGGATATAAGAAAGCGTGTATACACATTCCCGAAAATGGGCGAGAAGGCATATTTTATCGCTGTGCCCACATCTGCCGGCACAGGCTCTGAGGTAACGCCTTTTGCCGTTATCACAGATGAAAAGAGCGGCGTTAAATATCCGCTTGCCGATTACGAGCTTATGCCGAAAATGGCAATTGTGGACGCTGACCTTCATATGAATGCTCCTAAGGGGTTGACATCCGCATCGGGTATTGACGCGGTAACTCATGCGCTTGAGGCTTACGCTTCAATGCTTGCAACGGATTATACGGACAGCCTTGCACTGCGCAGTCTCAAAATGGTATTTGAATATCTGCCGCGCGCTTACGACAACGGTCCGAATGATCCGCTTGCACGTGAAAAAATGGCAAATGCCGCAACTATGGCAGGTATGGCATTTGCAAATGCGTTC
>CAMEIT010000015.1 GCA_945918795.1 uncultured Clostridia bacterium
CTTCAACGTCTTTTCGCTTTTTGCTTTTTTAATCTCTTAAGTTCCCACATATGGGGCTTGCTCCCGCCCTACGACGCGAGATAACACACACATTCTGTTTTACGTGCATATCGTTACAAAATATACACCTGTAGAACTGCTTTATCCGTTTTCGCCACCTGTTCCATTATAATACAAATCGGCAGAGAAAATAATATTCCTGCCGATATTTTTGTGCTTGTAAATTCTTCGATAAGAACATAAGGCAAATGATGCAAATAATTTTTATTTGTATTGAATTTTATATTTTTTTGTGCTATACTTTATAAACGTGTCGTCAGCAGACAAAAAGATATGATAACAAAAGGATTTACATATGAAAAGTGAATTTTCAAAAGGGCTTCACGACGGTATCCCGATTTGTCTGGGGTATCTGTCAGTTGCCTTTGCATTCGGAATATTCGCCTCGGGAAGCGGACTTACCGTATTTGAAACAGTACTTATATCCATGACAAACGTAACCTCCGCAGGACAGCTCGCAGCTGTACCCATAATAGCTTCAGGCGGAACTCTTATCGAGCTTGCAGTAACACAGCTCGTAATAAACCTCAGATATGCACTGATGTCGATATCCTTGTCGCAAAAGCTCGACAACAAAATCAACATTATCGACCGTTTGATTATTGCATTCGTAAATACAGACGAAGTATTCGCCGTTGCATCGTCAAAAGCCTCTTTATGCTCAAAATCGTATATGTACGGACTCATCCTTACGCCGTATGTAGGCTGGAGCGTCGGCACATTATTGGGTGCGGCAGCCGGAAGCATTTTGCCTCATATAATAATATCCGCACTTGGGATAGCAATTTACGGAATGTTCATCGCAATTATAGTACCTCAGGCAAAAAAGAACAGAAAAACAGCACTTTGTATACTTACCGCAATAGCACTAAGCTGTGCTTTCAGATACATTCCTGTTTTGAACACCGTATCTCAGGGATTTGTAATAATAATATGTTCCGTTGCGGCAAGCGCCTTATTTGCATTCATAGCTCCGATAGATACAAAAGAGCCTTCAGATTCAAACACTCAAAGCCGTGAATAATACGTATGCTTTAAGAAAGGATGTAATAATAATTGAACAGCTTTACTGAATTTTTAAAATATCTTGCCGTAATGGCAGGCGTTACATATCTCATACGTATGGTGCCGCTTGTGCTCGTCAAAAAGAAAATAAAGAACCGTTTTATACGTTCTTTCCTTTATTATGTGCCATACGCCGTACTCGGAGTAATGACAATACCATCAATATTTTATTCAACAGACAGCATACTGTCGGCAGCCGCAGGATTTGTTGTGGCAGTTGTTCTTGCATTCTTTGAAAAAAGTCTGCTCACCGTTGCCGCATCTTCATGCTGTGCCGTGCTCATTGTCGAATTGATAATGCGGTATATGGTGTGACATTTTCAATTTTATTTTGCCATTGCTCAAATTATTAAGAAAAAAGCTATTGCAATTTTATTTTTTATGTGGTATAATAATACACGTCTTGAACGTAATGTGCCAATGTAGCTCAGCAGGCAGAGCAGCAGTTTCGTAAACTGCAGGTCATGGGTTCGAGCCCCGTCATTGGCTCCACAATTTATTTTTCGGGGTGTAGCGCAGTTTGGTAGCGCGCTTCGTTCGGGACGAAGAGGTCGCAGGTTCGAATCCTGTCACCCCGACCATATCGAGTGTTCATACAGTACCTGAGTAAAGGTCGGTATGAACACTCGATTTTTTTGCGTTTTTTCTTGGCTTTGTTGGGTTTCTTGCCTTTACGCCGGCTTTGTTTTGAACAAATCTATACTCGCCGACGGAAGATACTCCACCGCGACGCCCTTGCGGGTGTTGGCAATGAAGTTCTTGCGATGCTCTGGAAGCGATCCACAGCCGATCTCGATGACACCGACAAAGCGATAGTGTATCACGATCCGCTGGGTGCGGTTCTTGCCCGTTCCCTCGGTGTGGAACACCTCAATCTTGTCGATCAGCTCTTTTAACAGTTGCGACGTCAGCGTTCCCATCTCCATAAACTTTCTTACCGCGGCGATGAAATAATCGCGGCTTTTCCTTTTCTCGTCTATGTGGGACAGCGCTTCGGTAATTTCCGCGATCTTGTTTTTCAGCGTCAATCGCTCGGCTTCGTATTTGCAGGAAAGCTCCATGAACCATTCGTCCGTTACCTTGCCGCTAATGTTGCTCTCATACAACCCGGCGTAGAGTCGGCTGACCTCCTCATTTCGCACGGTCGCCCGATGAAGCTCTGCCTCCAGATTGGTCTGCTCCTTTTGAATGTCCTTCTCGGTCTTCTGTTCAAGGAGCGTGGCAAAGGCTTCTTCGTCTTCCACAAGATTGTCCGCAATATGGGATAGTTCGAGCTTCACGACCTCTTCCAACGCATCGGCACGGATATAGTGCGTCTTCTCACAGCTACCGCGCGTATTGCCCTTATAGTTGGAACATTCAAAGCAACCGATGTCCTCCTTGTCGTGCTTGACGTGATACCACAGCTTGCTTCCGCAATCGCCGCAGACGACAAGATCGCAGAACATATTTCTCTCCTTGTTCTTGTCCTTCGGCGGTCGCTTGCGTGTTTTCTTTTGAAGCAGCGTCTGTACTCGTTCCCAGGTGTCACGGTCGATGATCGGCTCATGGACATTCTTGAAGATCGCCCAATTCTCCTGCGGATTGTCAAGTCTTGTCTTGTTCTTGAAGGACTTGGAATAGGTGCGGAAGTTGATCACGTCCCCGCAATACTCTTGCTGCGTGAGGATCTTGGTGATGGTTGACTTACACCAATGGTAAGGATTGGGCTGTGTCTTCTTTCCGCCCCTCGGAAGTCCCTTGGAATACCAATACGCCATCGGTATCATGACCTTGTTGTCTTGTAGATACCGTGCGATGGTCTCCTGTCCCTTGCCTTCCATACTCATACGGAATATGAGCTTGACGACTTCGGACGCTTCGGGGTCTATGATCCATTTCTTTTTGTTCTCGGGAGATTTCATATAACCATACGGCGGTTGTGCCAGCGGCTCGCCCGCATTGCCGCGCAGACGGTGTGAGGATCGCACCTTTCTTGAAATGTCTCTCGCGTACATCTCGTTCATGACGTTCCGGAAGGGTGCAAGCTCATTTTCTCCGTCGGCGCTATCCACGCTGTCGTTGATGGCGATGAAGCGGATATCCCTGTCCGGGAAGTAGTTGTCGGTATAATAACCTACCTGCAAATACTCTCTCCCGAGACGGGACATATCTTCTTGTGTCAAGTAGGGACTAAAAAAATTTTGAGAATTTACAAGCCGTTCATAGGTGGACAACCACCCGTGAACGGCTTGCGTTTTCTCTATGCTCTTTTGCCGTTCTTTGTGCGACGTTTCTTATACGCCGCCTCAAATGCCTCCATCATCGGAGTGACCGGAAGCTCGTTGTCAGGCTTGGACAGATACTCGAACCGGATGCCGTTCTCCCGGAACTTTCGCTCAAACCTCATGAAAGAGGAAGTGTCCCGGCTGATTCGCGAGGTGTCGCGGGTGAGGATCGTACCGATGTCCTGACGCTTTGCTTCGTTCAGCAGGAAGTTCATGATACCTTCCGTATGGACGCCGGAGATGCCGTCTGCCGCCACAGCAGCAGCCACCTCATAGCCTTTGTCCTTCGCATAGCGTTCCAGCTCTTCCCGCTGGTTTGCTGCCGCAAGCTGATCCGCACAGGCAACGCGGATATAAAGAAATACTTTCATTTGGCTTCTCCTTCTGATGTAGTGAGGAAGTCCTTGAACTTCCAGACGATTTCTATGTTGTCGAGATCGTAAATGTAGACCGCAGAAATGAATGCGTGGGTCAGCTCATAGGTCAGAGCTTTGCAGTCGGCGTACTGATCGCAGACAGCATCCAGCTTTTCATCCGAACAGGAGGTCTCGGAGTCAAGCTCCTTCATCCGTTCGTGACTGCGCTGGATTGCTTCATCGTTTTCAGCAATTTTCGTGTCCGTTGCCGCCTTTTGCTGAATGTACGCTTCCTTCGTGATACTTCCGGCTGCGTACTTTTCGTAGAGCCTCAGCTTGGACGCCTTGTGCTGCTCGTTCTGCTTTTGGAGAGTACGGATTTTATCAGCACATTCCTTGATGGCAGATTTCCGAAGATCACCGACTTCTCGGTTTTGGACTGCTTCCTTCTGTGCCAAAGCGAGAAACTGAGCAATGGCATGGAAGACAACCTTCTCAATATCCATTTCCGGAAAGCTCCTGCCAACCGGACAGTCTGTGTTTCCGTTGTTGACCGAGTGAATAGATAAGTGCGCTGTAAACGACTTCTTCGGCACGGCTACGGATATTATTCATCCGGCGAACCCACTCCATTTGATCCATGGCTTTTAGTGTCTCGCTAACACCCTCTGCCGCTTTCATTCGCTCTGTCAGATATGCAAGCATCGTTTTTGCTTCTGCGTCGATGTTTGAAAGATAACTGTTCAGAGCTCCCATAACGAGGAGTTCGTTGTACCTGCTTTTATGATTTTTCTTGATATAATCAAGATGCCTAAGTCCCCACGAGCCGACAGGCGTTTGATCGGGTATTTCAATATCCGGAATCAAAACCTCGGTTTTAATGACTTGCCCGTTAACCTTCTGCTTTACGATCGTTTTCTTGTAATCGATATTCATAATTCTTTCTCCGTTTCCGCCGCTTCGATGAGACACAAAAACTTATTGACCTCTTGGCGACTTCTTTATTTTCACACACATTTTATCACATTGAATAGCTATTTGCGAATGTGCGAAACGGTGAAAGCAGATGGCTGTACATTTATGTAACAAAAGCAATCCTCTTATGATTCATGCTTTCGGGCACCGTCTATTTGTCCTCGACACCCCGGGTGCATTGCAAAGCGGAAGTATCCGTGCAACTTATGGGAACTCAAACAGGCGACCGACTGCGTTTTCGGTCTCATAGGCTCTTACCTCTCCCGGGTACTCCGCGAGCTGCGCCTTTCGGCTACAGAAGTATCATTGTCCTTTGCATTTGTTATCGCCGTGCTTCGGGAGCAACCCGAATTCATCCGTATAAGCTTTTCTCGCTCTCTTTCATAAAGAAAGGTCATGGCGCGCCTACGGAATAGGCTGACAGACTCTTCGCCCGCCAATGCAAGTAACGTACCTGCTGAATGTATATTCGATTTTTCGTGTTCTCGGTAGGAACAAAGAGCAACGATCATATTTGTCCCTCATTTTCCCCTCCATATATATAGATTTTTATACGGCTTTTTGTAGCCCCTTTTTTAGCCAAATTCTCGATTGTTTACAAAATGTTCACATACTATAGATCTTGGAAGGTATTTTGGCGGAAATATGAGCCGTTTTAGCTGTCGAAATGAGATGTAAAGACCTTTTTTATTGACATTTTCGGTCGCTTGTGGTAGAATAAAAGCATCTATCATATCACGATTGGATAATACTATGGAATTTGATTTTACGCACGAGCTTAAAAGGATCTATTCTTCGTGGAGAGACATAGGAACAGAGCCGAATAGCAATTTCTTTGATCTGTTCGGTCCGAAGGGTAGCGGCAAAACCAGAGCCGCACAGCTTTTCGTTCGCACCCATCCGCACTCTTATTACATTTCTTTTTCCACTCCCGGTGCGGCGCTTGGCAACTTTATTAAAATGGCACTCACCGGCGGCGGAGAAATATCCGACTGGGAGAGTGCTGTTGATGATTTTGCTGCTGCCAACAAAGGCTTAACGCTTGTATTCTTTGACGACGCTCAGGGAGAGGAAGCGGCGGAATGTATCAAGGCTTTTTCTCGTGCCATGCGCTCTGCGCGCAATATAGTCGTGTGCCGTCTCTCAACCACAACAAAGGAATACCTCGGGCAGCGCCACGTTCGTATCGGTTACAGAACGCTTGCGGACTATATATCTTGTCTTGAAAATATGTCACGGCAGGACGTTTTGCGCCTTTGGGCGTTGACAGGCGGCATTCCGGCAATAGCGAAAGAGATCGACCCAAGCTTATCTTATGACGAAAACATTTCAAGGCTTATGGAGTACGATTCCGCTTTTACAAATTACCTTCCGCAAATGCTATCCGAGCATTTCCGATTCCCGGATAGTTATATGGGTATATTGTCAAGCATCGCACACGGGAAGCATCGACTTGCCGATATCGCAAAGGTCGTCGGTTTTGCATACAACAAATGCGGTACCTATCTCGACGCCCTCATCAAAAGCGGTTTTGTGAAGAAGGAGAATTCCTCATATATGCTCACAAACAGCTACTTTACGGCGTGGTGTAGATATGTATATATGAAAAAAGCTTGGCTGATTGCCAAGCCCGATCAAGTGCTGACCGAATTAAGAAACGATATTGATGGTAATCTGGCATATCCCGCTTTTAAGGAAGCTTGTTTTTGCTTTATAGACAAATGCGAACTACGCTATATCTTGCCGTTCAAGGCTTTCTCCAACTCTCAGAAATGCCGTCAGAATGTAGTGGTATCACTCGGGCACGGAGAAACATATACATTTGATTACGTTGTTATGGAAAACGATGTTCCGCATTTTATCGTCTTCCCGGATAGTATTGATACGCGCTACACAAAGGACGAGCTACCGCAGATCCTCCGCGCCGTTGAGAGAGTTAAAATGTCCTACTACTCGAAGATTCTGATCTTTTCCGTGAATCGCTTCAGCGATTGGTGCGTGCATCAAGCATCTCTTGTGGAAAATCTTCACTTGATCACTGCGGATAAGTTGAAGTATTGAAATATAGTGTTAGGTTTATAAGGACCTTTGGAATTTACTTTTTATGAACATGCACAGAAAATATGAAAATTTATTGAAAAAACATATTGACAAGGATCTTATTATATGTTACCATATAGATGGTGAATGATATTGAACAGGTATCACTACAGTAATTTTATTAATTGAGAAAGACAAGTATAGAGTTATAGGCTTTGGAAGCACATTATTAATTTAAGGAAACGAGCAATGTATAGGCTTAAACAGATTGGAAAGTATGATAATATATCAAAATATGTTCATGGTCAGCATAGGTATTTTATGGACTGCCGATGGCATGCTATGTCTTCATGTAAAAAATTAAATCTTACAGAATCGGAATGCACAAATTTATGATAGGGTAATTTTGTGCTTTTTTATTATCAAATATAATACGGATGGAGATAAAACCGATGAAAAGGGTTGCTTTGATAGGTGAGAATTCAGTCGAATATGTAAGTACTTTAATTGATATATGGAAAGGAGGGAGTATAAACGATATGAAACCATATAAGTTAGGTTCTCTTGACAGCACTAGAGATGCTGTTTTAAGATGCAGTAATACAACAAAGATGTGTACCGCGGTGAGCACATGTGGCACTGGTAATGACACTGCAACATTAAACGCCGAAAACTATGAAGCAGTCAAAGCATCATACTCAAAATAAGTTCGAATTATCAATATTCGTGAATGTAGAACAACTCATTTAAAATGTAAAATATGCCGCTCAAGCATATTTAACTATACTCAATATTACTGATAAATATAGTATGCAGGAAAGGAAAACTATGACTTTCAGGAAAAACCTTTTAAACACTATGTATCTTGTGAAATACATATTAGGCAAGCAAAATGGAAAATTATTTGTTTTTCTAAAACTTATAACATCTATATATAATGCACTTATACCTATATTGTATACTGTTGTCTCGGGTTTGTTGATTAATGAATTATGCGAAGAACGTAACATTACGAAAATAGTGATTTACGTAATGATTATCACATGCACTCCTCTACTCACATATTTTATGAACCGGCAGATATCGAAGAAGATATTTAAATTGAACGCTGCTTTAGCATTAGAATTTAAGATCGATTATTTTGACAGAGTTTTGAGTATGGAATATGAAACAATGGAAATTCCCGAAATTCAAGTCAAAAAAATGCGTGCATCCATGGCACTTTTAAATTCTACGGGGATAATTGACCTACTGTGTCGGGTTGTTTCGTCGGCATTTGCCCTTATTACTGTAGTATCGATCGTATCTTCTCTGAATCCGTTTATTTTGATATTTGTTTCAACTATTTTAATAATTAACTATTTTATCAACAAAAAGAATAATAACGATCAACACAATTTGAATAAAGAACGTAGCCTGACAGATATGCAGCTCGGCATCATCGACAATGTTTTGGAAAGCTTTGATCATGCAAAGGAAGTCCGGTTATTTCAGATTAAGGATTTTTTGCTTGATCATTATATTAGCCATTCAAAAAAACTCCATAATATTGATTTAAAACAGCTTTCCAGAGGAAATAAGGCATCAAACCTATTAACTTTAACAAGCTTTATGCAGCAGCTTGCTTTATACGGCGTTACATTATATGAGGTTCTGAAAAACGCTATGCCGGTAGGTAGCATGACGATTTATATGGGAACTGTCGGACAGTTTGCCGGAACGGTAGGCGGACTTTTGAATAGCTATCTAGAGCTATCCAAAAAGAGCCTTATTACACAAGAATTGATTGATTTTATGAATATGCCGCTCATGAAGAATAATTCGGGAAATTTAATTCCTGAATTTGACGAAAATTCAACGATCGAATTCAGAAATGTTTCATTTAAATATAGCGGAAGCGAAAGATACGCATTGGAAAATTGCAATATCACTATCCATGGTAATGAAAAGCTTTGCATTGTCGGCGAAAACGGGGCAGGGAAATCGACGTTTATTAAATTATTAGTACGTTTATATTCACCATCAGAGGGTGCAATATATCTTAACGGCAGAAATATTAATGAATATGATGTCCTTGCATATCAACGTATGTTTTCAACGGTATTTCAAGATTATACGGAATACCCAATGACCGTTGCGCAAAATATTGCTTTTGACGATACTTACAATATAAATAAGCTTAAAAAAGTATGCTCGGAATGCGGAATAGAAGGTTTAATAGAAAAACTACCGCATAAATACGATACGTATATCGGCAAAGAAATATTCACCGATGGCTTTAATCCGTCCGGTGGAGAAAGCCAACGTATTGCAATTGCAAGAGCATTGTATAGTGAACGCGATATTTACATTTTAGACGAGCCGACAGCGGCACTTGATCCGATGGCGGAATATGAAATATACACTCAGTTCCATAATATGATCAAAAACAAGTGCGCCGTGCTCATAACACACCGCCTTTCCGCTGTCCAGCTTGCAGACAAGGTTGCTGTTTTTGCTGACGGGCAAATAGCGGAATATGGAACACACAAAGAGTTGTATAATAAAAACGGTATTTATACTGAAATGTTTGACAAGCAATCTCAATTCTATCGGGATGATACGTAAATCGTGATTTAATAAGGTTCTTTTCTTAGTTTTGTGAAAAGAACCTTTTCTTAATGTAATTATAGAACAGGAGTTATACAATGGATGAAATAAAGTTACCAATAGAGATTGACCCTATAATTAAATCGTATCATTATGCCACTTTCCCTATGAGTATAATACAAGCAAACGGTGGCGATAGAATCATACCGTGGTTATGCAAGAAATATATTAATTGCTGCTTTGATCTGAGGGCAGTGAGAAATCACTTCTTGATTTGTTTATATGACAGTTATGGCGTTGAGGATCATGTGTTGAATCATCAGCATATTTGCTTAGCTGATTATGAGTATGCAGAATTGAATATAGATTGTGTACAGCTTGCACAAAAGATGCTTTCGGCGGGTAATTATATAACAGGCAACTATAATGAAAAGTATATTCCAAATAAGTATTCATATAATAAGCATGATTATTCACACGATTATTTTCTGTATGGATTTGACAGCAGATCAGAATTATTTTATTCGTTGGGATATACCGCATCAGAAAAGCTTGAGTCGTTTACAATTCCTTTTGAAAACTTCAGAAAAAGTGTAGAATTGAATACGGATAAAAGAATTGAATTTAACTTTTGGAAATATAATAATGAAAATGAATACAAATTAGAATTGCCAGATATAATACAGGATCTTGAAGATTACTGTTATTCGACTAATTCGAAGGACGGTTGGAAAAAATATTATGTTTTCGGATTGACTGCTATGAAGATGCTTTGCGAATTATTTACGGATAACAAAGAACTTGATTTAAGATACACAAGAGCATATTTGGAGCATAAATATTTAATGTTGACCAGACTTGAGTACATTAACAAGAATACAGACTGTAATTTAGCACAATATCTTGATGAATATGAGAATGTATACAATAAATCAAAGGTTATTCATAATCTATGCATAAAATACCACATAACCGGTAGTAATACTATAATTGATTCCATAGCAAAGCTTATGAATGAGATCTTATCCTATGAAAGCTTGACATTACCGAATATAATATCCCAACTTAAAGATTATAACGATGTAATCACGGATCAAAAACAAAATGACTTGCATTGATAACGGATGGTTCGAAGTTCTGGACAATTGTTCTTATGTCCGGGAGATAATACATATTCATTGTAAATACTTGTTTTTATAAAAGGATAACAAACTTCGCTTAATTACGACAGAAAAAGAATTGAGTGGTATGAAATTAGGCAATACCTAATAGCCTCTTCATTCTGAGTATAGTGAATGTTTCTCCGACTGCGCATGTAAGTTGTTTTTTAGGTACTGTAAGCACACTCGTACCATATCGAGTGTTCATAACGGATTTGAGTTATGAACACTCGATTTCTTTTTTCAAAACAAAAAAGCAGTATTTTATTTTGCCAAAAGCAATGCAAAGGCACCGTGTTCCGTGAGGAATGTGACCGCAAAGTATCCATTGGATCACTTCCTTTTCATATAATATAATTGACTTTCAAGCGCCCATGTAATAAAAATCAACCTCAGGTAGAACAGCAAGCAGAAAACTCAATATACTTACTATTGTAAGTAGCTTTTTTGCGTGATATAATGTACTCACAAGATAGCTATCTTAAAATAATCTTGGAGGATAGAATATGTTAGATCAAAAAATATTTGGTGAAAAGCTCCGTAATCATAGAAAAAAACTTGGCATGACGCAGGAAGAGGTTGCAGAAAAGGTAGGTGTCTCTCCACAGGCAATTTCAAAATGGGAGGCGGGAGATTGCTTGCCCGATTGCTTTAATCTGAAGGCTATTAGTGATGTTTACAAAATCTCGGCAGATGTTCTTCTCGAAACCGAATCAAGCGGTGATATTGACGCTGTGTCAAGCAAGATCGAGCAGCTTGCAACGGAATATATTTGGGCAAATAAAGAATGCAACCCTAACCACAACCCACATCAGGAGCTTGGCGAAGATCTTTGGAAAATGTGGAAAGGCATATACTTTGCAGAAGAATTAAATCCCGTCGGAAAAGAAAAAAACAAAAACAGCGGAAACACCCGAATTATCGGTTCGTTTGGCACGAAGATCTGGGACGATAGAGGTGTGGCTTGTGTTGTTAAATCATCACTTGTCAAGCAACTTTCTCCATTCGACTCAAACACGACAGAAGTAGTGCAGGCACTTTGCAGCGAAGACGGACAAAAACTGATTTTTGCGCTGTGCTGTGATGTTCCGACATCAAAACAAACACTAATCGAAAAATCCGATATTGAAATATCCCGTTTGAATGAGCTTTTGCTTTTATTTACCGAAAATCGAATTATTGAGTTTGTTGCAGGCAATCGTTCTGAGGACAGAGGATACTTGCTCTGTGGTCATTGCGGTATTGTTGCATACATGGTACTGACGGCAATGTATGTACTTAATAAAAAGGATTACACCGTTTCACAATATATCATAGAATGAACTGCTTTCATGCCCTGCCTCGCGCGGGGCTTTTTCTTTCAAATCATTCAATCGCCATTACAGTAGGTCTGTTATGAACACTCATTTTTTATACTTGTTTTCTTTGTGCCTTGATTTGCAAAAATCACTCCATATTAAATTCTATCATATTTTCACCGTCAAATTGTAAAAATCTATTGACAAACAGGAAAATATATGCTATACTGGTAACGTTATAATAAAAAATTATGAAAGGAGGCAGAAGACATGACAAATCAGTACAGTTTAATGACAAATAATTCAAAATACGGATGTCGTATCCGATGCCTTTTTCTCATGAGTGAATTTGCGAATTTATAAGAAGAAGCTTTGGCGCACATCCGGTTTCGGGTGTGTTTTTTCTTTTGAAAAGAGCTTTTCTGCATGAGGCACCCGAGTCGTCAGACAAAGGTGCGTTTTTTTGCGCTCTTTGTTCGGGACGCACTATTTGTGTTAACCGAACCGTATATTTAGCTTGGAGACAAATTTGAAATGAAAAAAGAAAAAAAGACTAAAGAAAAAGAGAAAGAAAAAGAAAAAAAGAAAAAACTGCCGCTCGACCGGACTATAAAGAATAATCTGTTTGCACTGCGGGCAATAAGAATGGGGTCTCCCCTATATCTGACCGTCTATCTGGGGTCATCCCTTGTTTACGGTATATTGGACTTTTTAAGCGAAGGGTACCTTCTGCGGCGAATTGTAAACGGAATCGATTCCGGAGAAAGCATTTGGAGCATCATGCGATTTGTCATAATTATCGGAATAATTTCGGCAATCGTATATGTACTGCTAAGCTGGTTCTGGAATGTCATTTCGCCTGTCGAACAGCGCAAAGTCGGTGCTTATATCGAGAAAATGCTCTTTCGAAAATCGGCGCAGGTCGAGCTCGCATGCTATGAAAATCCGGAGTTTTACGATAAATATGTCAAAGCAATGGATGAGGCATACGACCGTATTATAAAGGTCATGCGCACGCTCGATAATCTGATCTGGAGAGTGATCGCTCTGTGCGCAAACTCGATACTGTTATTTGTCATTGATCCGTGGCTGATTCTGTTCGGTCTGTTCCCACTACTGCTCGGTTTTTTCAGGAGACTCGAAAACATTGCCAAACACGATCTGGAGACCGCGAAAAAACCTATCAACCGCCGAGCAAATTATGTAAAGCGCACCTTTTATCTCGGCGAATACGCTAAGGAGATGCGCATCGGCGGAATGTACCGCAATATGCTGCGCGATCTTCGGGAAACTTTTCGGGATTATGTTTACGTTACAAAAAAATACGGTACGCGAATGGCGATATACAGCTATATTCAGTGCGTCGGGCTTGATGTCATGACTGTTCTCGGAGCAACACTTTATGCTGTTTGGAGTGCCATGTGCATCGGAAGCGCAAACGGAGGTATGAGTGTCGGAGACTGCATTGTTGTGCTCGGATCGATAGGCACAATTTCTTCCTGCCTCAACAATTTGGTTCAGAGCTTTGCGGAATTCGGCGAGCACGCGCTCTTCCTCGATGATATAAGATTTTTCCTCGATTACGAGCCGAAAGTGGCAGACGGCGACGATTTTGCGCCGGAAAACGGCGGCGAGCTGTCCGTGAGGAATCTTTCATTCCGTTATGACGGAAGCAACAAGGACATATTGAAGGATATAAGCTTTGACTTGCACAAGGGCGAACGCATTGCTCTTGTCGGAAGCAACGGCTCAGGTAAAACAACGCTCGTCAAGCTTCTGCTTCGCCTGTACGACCCGAGTGAAGGCGAAATTCTTTTGAATGGGCAAAACATAAGGGAATTTACTCTCTCGTCTTACCGCAACTGCTTCAGTACGGTTTTCCAGGATTTCAAGATGTTTTCAATGTCTGTCAAGGACAATGTACTCCTGCGCCCGTCAGGTGAAGAAGCGCGAAAACCTGTTGAGGATGCACTGAAGGAAAGCGGTGCATATGAAAAGATACGCAGATTGGATAAGGGAATCGATACAATTCTGACGCGCGAATTTGACGACAAAGGCGCAAACCTCTCGGTTGGAGAACAGCAAAAGCTGTCTCTTGCCAGAGTCTTTGCAGATTACAGTCCCTTTGTCCTTCTCGACGAGCCGTCAAGTGCCCTCGACCCTATCGCAGAATACAATATGTTTGAAAATATGATGCGTGCAACCCGTGGAAGAAGTGTTATTTTCATTTCACACCGTCTTTCTTCTGCCGTTCTTGCCGACCGCGTCATACTTATGGAAAACGGCAGAATCGCCGAATGCGGAACACACACGGAGCTGATGAAAAAAGACGGGAAGTACGCCGCCATGTTCCGCCGCCAGGCAGAAAATTATCTCGGAAGTGAGGAAATTGCAAATGAGTAAGCGACAAAAGCAAAAATTTTCATCGATTTTGAAAAATAACGCAACAATGCTCGGCAAGGTTGCACGCCATACACCTGACTACTTCATTCTTATGATCGTGGAAGGTGTGATATGGGGGCTGATCAACTCTGCTGCCGCGCTCTTCCAATACAATCTTCTGAATGCAGTCGACAGAGGGCTTGACTTTCTTTACGCTGTACGTATAATTGCAGTCATGGCTGTGTTTTATCTGCTTGCCTACGCATTTGACAAGTGGTATTTGTGCATCAAAAATCCTCTCATGCAACAGAAGCTGCATCTCCGTATGCACGAAGAACTATTTCAAAAGTCGCGTTCGCTCGACCTTGCCTGCTTTGACGATCCCGAATTTTACAATGATTTTGTGTGGGCAATGAATGAGTCGGACACAAGAGCCGTGGAGGTTCTGGAGGACACAGGAAAACTGATAAATCGGTTTGTGGCCTCATTTACGATGTTCGGAATCCTGCTGTCGGTGGATACGGCTATTGCAGTCATACTCTTCCTGTCATCAATGATTACTGTCGTATGCAATCTTATCGGAAACAATATCAGCTTCCGTCACAGCAAGAAAACCAATCCGCTATTCAGGAAAAAGAGTTACATAAACCGCGTATATCATCTGTCCGATTATGCAAAAGAGCTTCGCATCCGCCGTGCAGACGAGCTTTTGATGAAAGAATATGACGATAATACCGAAAAGATTATTGCCGCAGATAAAAAATACGGCAAACGATATTTTTTCCTGTACGGAATCGGCTGGGAAGCAGTCGGGTCGGTCACATTTTTTGCAATCGTGCTGTACATGATTACGTTGCTTGAAAAAGGCAGCATGGAAGTTGGAGGCTTTGCGGCAAGCGTAGGGCTTATATGGAGCATACGCTGGATGCTTGTCGACCTGACGGAACGTCTGACAAAATATCCGAGGCATTCGCTCTATATCGAAAAGTATCTCGAATTCATGCGTTTTGAGCCGCAAATCAAAAGCGGGCGCACAGATATTCCGGAATTTGAAAGTCTCGAATTTTGCAATGTCAGCTTTTCGTATGAATTTTCCTCGCACCCCAAGTATCGTTTTCATGAGGATGACGATGTAATTCCGACAAACGAATATGACGGAAAAGATGTCCTGAAAAATATAAACTTGAAAATTTCCAAGGGCGACAAAATTGCAATCGTAGGCTATAACGGTGCCGGGAAAACCACATTGATAAAGCTGATGATGCGTCTTTATGACCCGACCGAAGGAGAAATTCTTTACAACGGCGTCAATATCCGCGAATATGACCCCGAGGCGTACCGAAAGAAAATCGGAACGGTATTTCAGGATTACAAGATATTCGCTTCTTCCATAGCCGAAAACGTAATGAACGACGCATATCTGGACGAGGACGAAGAAACCGTATTGAATGCCCTTCATGCCGCAGACTTCACCGAAAAGCTCGATACTCTGGAAGAAGGCATTCATACTCACCTGACGCGGGAATTTTCCGACAAAGGAACCAACCTTTCCGGCGGAGAAGCACAGAAAATCGCAATCGCAAGAGTTTTTGCGAGAGATTACCCGATCATCATAATGGACGAACCGTCAAGCGCCCTCGACCCTATGGCAGAATACCACCTGAACCGCTCGATTCTGGAGAATACAGAGGGTAAAACCGTTATTTTCATTTCCCACCGTCTTTCCACCACGCATATCGCGGATCGGATTTATATGTTCGATGCCGGGCGTCTTGCAGAAGAGGGAAGCCATGCGGAGTTGCTCGAGCTGAACGGGAAATATGCCGAAATGTTCAGAGTGCAATCGGAAAAGTACCGTGAATGCGCAGGCTGAGGCGGCACAAAAGCAAAAGAATATTTCTGCGGAAAGCTTGATCGATATGTTGATTATAACGGGCAAGCGCCTGAGAGAATGCGGCGAGGAAGAAAAAGCAGCTTTGCAATTCAAGATTGCACAGAAGATAATGGATGCTTTTGCGGATGATTTTGTCGAATCAAAATGGTTTGAATCAACAATTTTCGAGTACACAATGAAGCAAAGAAAGGAAACGGAAAAATTGCTCGGTGAATAAGTAATACGCTATACACTCTATTCGATGAAGGCTCTCATTTATTGAGAGCTTTTCTTTTTGGATGATAAGAATATCACTCATTCCCAACGGATTATATATAATAAAGGAAGGATTTTTATTTTGAACACGTTCTTGTGTTTTTATCCCTTTCGTTATATAATATTATTGACTTCTTCAAAACAAATTCCGTTAAAACAGAAAGGAAGTGTACCCATTTGGAAATCTCAATAGGTAAAATCGACAAGAGGCTTGCAGTATCAAGCTCGGTAAACACAGACGGGCTATGTTTTTATGATGTAAGAGAGGAACCGTTTGACGTATACGGTTTTTATTGCTACCGCAGTGAACCGATATTCAAGCGTTTGCCCGATGAAATCGCACGCAACACAAACAGCGGTGTTGAAGGGCTGTATACAAACACGGCAGGCGGGCGGGTGCGCTTTGCAACCGATTCCGAGCGTATAGTCATCGTTGCCGAAATGCCCGGAGTTTGTCATATGCCGCATATGCCGCTTTGTTCAAGTGCCGGCTTTGATTTGTATGTAGATTCACCCGAGGACAAAGTCAGCCGTTTTTATAATGTTTTCAAACCGTACATGGGAATGGATGACGGGTATACATCGGAAATCAACTTTTCAAGCAAAAAGCTGCGTTATTTAACTGTCAATTTTCCGAGTTACAGCAACGTTTCAGCACTCTATATAGGAATTTGTGAGGGTGCCCGTCTTGAACACGGTCTGAAATACCGCAATGTGCTTCCGATTGTATATTACGGAAGCTCCATTACACAAGGTGCTTGTTCTTCGCGTCCGGGCAATGCTTTTGCAAACATCATCAGCCGCAGGACCAATACAGATTTTATCAATCTCGGTTTTTCAGGCTCCGCAAAGGGCGAGGAGGTCATAGCACGCTATATGGCTACACTGCCTATGTCCGTGTTTGTATCGGACTATGACCACAATTCCACAGTCGAAGAGCTAAGGCAACAGCATTACAAGCTTTATGAGATAATACGCCAAAAGAATCCTCTTATCCCCTATATCATGATTTCAAGAGCCGACTTCAACAAACGCACCTACGAGGAAAACCTCTGCCGCCGTAACATCGTTTTTGAAAGCTACCGCACCGCAAAATCAAATAAAGATGAAAACGTGTATTTCATAGACGGGTCGGGCATATACAGAACAGTCAACGAGGATATGTGTACGGTAGACGGCACGCACCCCAATGATTACGGATTTTTCCTCATGGCTGACGCCATTGAAAGCGAGCTTCGCTGGATATGGGCTTCGGCAGATATTGTCTGAAAGTAAACAACGTCAGTCATGAATAACACTTTCACATTTCATCACCGAAATTTCACTCCGCCTGCACAAATCAACGGCGGAGTATATTATTATATTTGAGTGCCAATATGCCGCCTACGTGTCGGTTTCCCATGATTTTACAACAAATTTCCGACAATAATAGGCAAAAAATTTTGTTTGGATATTGACATGTCACTATTTTTGGGATATAATAATGTAAAATTCTTTTTTCTTAATTGTGGTTTTGTGTAAAGTGTTTTTCGTTTTTGAGGTTGAACGATTTATGCTTCATGCACACCGCAACTTAAAAAAAGAAAATAAAAAAAATAAGTAACAGGAGAAAAATTATGAAAAGAATCATCAAGACGTTGATTTCGGTTTCTCTGGTCGTTGCAATGGCAATTACCGTTGTCGGCTGTGGTAAAAAAACACCCGATCCGTTAGACGGTAAAGATATCGTTGTTTATTCCGGCGATTATGTTTACAAGGATGCCGTTGTTCAACTTTCTTCAAACTGGAATCCTCACACCTATCAGACGACTGATCAAAGCTATCCTATTGATTTCATCACATCTGGACTTTACAGCTTCTATTACAATGATGAGCTTCATCCCATTGAGGGCAAGAAACCTTATGAAGGCTATGTAATTCTCCCTGAGATGGCTGCAAGCCTCCCTGTTGATGTAACAGAGCAGATAAAGGCTCTCGACAACAACAAGTACGGCATTCCGGAGGATATCACATCAGGTTACGCTTATACAATCGACCTCAACCCGGACGCAGTATGGGAGAACGGCACACCTATCACAGCTGAAACATATGTTTACTCTATGAAGCAGTTGCTCGATCCTAAAATGAACAACTACCGTGCATCTGACTACTACCAGGGTACATTCACAATTGCAAACGGCGCTAAATACTTCTTCCAGGGCACAACAAATTGCGCTGATACAATGGGCGAAATCGCTTTTGAAGACCTCGTCAAGGGCGAAGACGGCAATTACTATGCTAAAGACGGCGACCCGATTTACCTCGCAGTTGATTTTGCGCTCGATTGGTTGCAAGGCGACACACTTAAAACTTACGTTGATTACTACGGAGACGCTTCTTTCTCATTGAAATATTGGGACGAGCTCGCTGCAGCAGCAGACGAGGACGGTCTTATCCCGCTCAATGATGACACATACGCAAAATTCAGCGATGTAACAACAGGCAACGCAAATTGGGGCGAAACAGTCGCTGATGTTTGCAACTATTTCGTAAAGAAGACAGTATATGAAGATAATTACAGCTTTGATAACGTAGGTATCTTCGCATCCGATACATATCAGATAACTCTCGTATTCGGAAAGTCTCTTGCAGGCTTCAACCTCCTTTACAACTTGAGCGGCAACTGGATCGTATATCAGCCTTACTATGATGAGCTCAAGACTCAGATTGAAGGAACAGACGCTTGGACAACCACATACGCTACAAGCCTTAAGACAACAATGTCTTACGGTCCTTACAAGATGACGGCATTCCAGGCAGATAAGGCTATGACCTTTGAAAGAAACGAAACATGGTACGGCTACAAGGACGGCAAGCACGTATTTGTAGATCCCGAAGATCCTGAGCACGTCTACCCGATGTATCAGACAACAAAGATCGAAACACAGGTTGTTGCAGAACCAGCAGACAGAAAGCTTATGTTCCTCAAGGGTCAGCTTATGGGATACGGTCTCCAGGCTGAAGACTTCGATGAATACAGAAGCAGCGATTACTGCTATGTTACACCTTCCGAAACAATATTCTTCTTCATATTCAACGGCTACATGGATGCAATCAAAAACCGTGAAGCAAACGAAAGCTTTGATCAATCCAAGTATGACCTTGAAACAATGACACTTACATCTTTCAGAAAAGCAGTTGCCGTTACTTACGATAAGGAAGCTCTCTGCTCAGCAGTATCTCCTTCTCGTTCAGGCGGTTACGGCTTGATCGGTAACTCTTACCTCTACGATCCTGAAACAGGTTCAAGATACCGTGATACCGAGCAGGCTAAGAAGGTACTTTGCGACTTCTATTCAGTTGATGTTTCAAAGTATGATTCTCTTGACGATGCAGTTGCATCAATCACAGGTTATGACCCGGTTGTTGCAAAAGAGCTTTATAAGCAGGCATTCGACGAAGCTTTGGCAGCAGGCTACATCACAGATAATGACAAAGACGGAAAATGCGATCAGATAATCAGTATCGAATACGCATCTTCAGCTCACTCTGCATTCATGGAAAAGACTTTGAACTACCTCAATGAGAAGATGGCAGAGGTTCTCGTAGGAACACCTTTCGAGGGCAAGATTCAGTTCGCTGAATCGGCACCTTTGGGCGACGCTTGGTCTGACAACATCAGAAACGGTCTTTCAGACACAGTTCTCGGCGGCTGGTCAGGTTCTGCACTTGATCCGTTCTCAGTAACAGACTGCTACGCAAATCCGAGCAGACAGTATGATGCTAAGTGGTTTGATTCTACAAAGACTCAGCTCACAATCACAATAGACGGCAAGGAGCTTACAACTTCTCTTAAGAACTGGAGCGATGCTTTGAATGGCGATACAGTTACTATCGACGGCAAAGATTACAACTTCGGCGACGGTATGGTTGATGTTAACACGAGACTTGATATCCTCGCAGCAATCGAGGGTGCTGTTCTCCAGACATATGACTACATCCCGATGCTTCAGGACGCAGGAATGTCTCTCCTTTCACAGCAGGTTTACTATGTAATCGAGGACTACAACCCGGTTATGGGTCGTGGCGGTATCACATATTTGCGTTACAACTACGATGAAGCTGCATGGGCTGAATATGTTGCATCTCAGGAAGACGGTAAGCTCAGCTACTAATATATTACAATATCGGTAACAAGTTATTAATCATTGGGCGAGGTTCTTCCCCCCTCCTCGCCGTTCTGCAGCCTTGTGAAGGAAGCTCAACTCCGACATAAGGCTGCAGAACAGAAATGAGTTTCTGTTTTTTTAAACGGAAATTCATTTCTGTTCTGCAACACGCAAACAAAAAATATTCTGGGAGGAATATCATGACAAAATATATTCTGCAGAGAATTTTGCTCATGTTGATGACGCTCTTGATCATCACTTGTATGTGCTTCATTTTAATCAGAATGCTTCCGCTTCCCGAGCTTCCTATCGGCGACCCAAGGTCGGTTGTAATCGAGAAGCAGCGCGAGGCTTTCGGTTATAATAAGCCCTATCTTGTTCAATTTGGAATCTTCTTGAAAAACGTATTTACAAAGTTTAACTGGGGTATCAGTGACAAATTATATTTCGGTCAAAATGTTGCCGATATTTTCGTTCAAAAGCTTCCTGCCACAATCATTGTCAACTTGTATTCAATTATTTTAAGCATTCCGCTTGGAATCATGCTCGGTATTTTTGCCGCATTGAAGAAGAATACATGGATCGATCATACTATCTCCACATTGACAATGGTAGTTATTTCGGTACCTTCTTTTGTTTATGCTTTTCTTATACAATACATACTTTGCTTTAAGCTCGGCTGGTTCCCGTTGCTGATGAATTCAGGTACGAATTATTTCTCATGGGATATGTTTTTGAGTATGGTCCCGGCTGTTCTGTCGCTTTCATTCGGCGTTATCGCGGGCTTCACACGTACCACTCGTGCAGAGCTGACAGAGGTTCTGACAAGTGAATTTATGCTTCTTGCCCGTACAAAAGGTCTGACGCGCAGACAGGCAACCATTCGTCATGCTCTCAAGAACTGCATGGTTGTCATACTTCCGTCAATTTTCGGCGAATTTATAGGCATCATGGGCGGTTCCCTCATTATCGAGAGAATATTCTCTATCCCGGGTGTAGGCGCGCTGTACCTTAATTCAATCAATGCTCCCGACTATAATATGTTCCTGCTTATTACGGTATTCTATTGCGTAATAGGTCTTTTGGCAAGCATTATAGTCGACATCAGCTACGGTTTTATCGACCCACGTATTCGTATGGGTTCAAGAAAGTAATATGCAGAGGTAATGAAAATGAATCAGACATATGACAATATCCCACAGGAAAAATTTGAGTTTGCACAGCTCAACGACACCTTACACGATAAAAAGCTTGAAACGAAATCGAGAGGCTACTTTGCGGACGCACTTATTCGTTTCAAGAAGAACAAGTCATCAATTGTTGCAGCGTATATTATTTTGTTTTTAGTTCTCTTTGCAATTTTTGCGCCTATCATCTCCCCTTACTCTGTATACGATACAGATACTACTTATCAGAAATTTGCGCCGTTTGTCGAATCAATTGCCAATAAGGGCTGGGGCTTTTTGGACGGTTCCAAAACATTAAGCTCACAGAGCGAGAATCAGATTAAATTCTATGAAGGAATTGCAGAAGAAACCGGCAAAAATCCCATTATCAAAATAGATTATGAAAATCCGAAGATCACAACAACGATAATCCGCGGTAAGAAAGTTCAGATTAAGTCTTATCCGATCAATATAAACTCCTATTACGCAGTCGGCGTTGTTTTCAAGAATATTTCCTATGAGGAATTCGCAAAAATTCAGGAATTCCAGAACATATCCGGACTCCAGGTTTTGTACCCGTATACTGAAAAATCAAGTATATACGAAGGAATGGATCCTGCAAAATATAAGGATATTCCCGACAATTCCAACGTTTGGTATGTTTGCAGTGACACAAAAGGGACGCCGAAGCTTGACAGCAACGGCAACTTTATCCCGGCATACAGCACAGATGCAAAGAAAGCAGGCCCCGCAGAATACGCTACATACACAAGTCAGCGCATTGCCGGCGACGACGGCAGCTATATTTACAGCTGGGGCAAATCGGGTTCACTTTCCGTTCGTGTTGAATACTACAACTACTATCAATATATGCAGTGGGCAAAGACAGGCACATATCATCCGCCGCTTTATATGTTCGGTACAAGTGAAAACGGTACAGACTTGTTCTGCGCAATCGGTGCAGGTGCAAGATTCTCTTTGATATTCGCATTGCTCGTTTCCGTTATAAACCTTACTATCGGCGCTATTTACGGTGCTATCCAGGGCTACTACGGCGGATATGTCGACCTTGCAATGGACCGTGTTACGGATATATTGAGCGAGGTTCCGTTTGTCGTTGTAACAACTCTCTTCCAGCTGCACCTGGCACAAAGAGTCGGCTCAGTCGTCTCATTCCTATTTGCGTTCGTCTTAACAGGGTGGATAGGTATGGCGGCTCTTACAAGAAAGCAGTTCTACCGCTTTAAGAGCCAGGAATTCGTTTACGCCGCAAAAACACTCGGTGCAAGCGATTGGCGCCTTATGTTCAAGCACATTTTCCCGAACTCACTCGGTACTATCGTAACGAGCTGTGCACTTGTAATTCCGAGCGTCATTTCTTCCGAAACATCGCTTACTTACCTCGGCATTGTAAACCTGAAGAGCTTTGCAGGCACATCGATCGGCGCACTGCTTTCCGAAGGTCAGACAGCCATTACGAGCGCGCCGCACGCAATGTTGTTCCCGTCACTGTTTATATCACTGCTCTTGATTTCATTTAACCTGTTCGGTAACGGCTTGCGAGATGCGTTCAACCCGACTACAAGAGGAATGGAGGATTGATGCAATGGAAAATAAGCTTCATGTTGAAAATTTAAGAATTTCTTTCCGTACATCAAACGGTAAGGTTCAGGCAGTCCGCGGCATTAATTTTGACCTGCAAAAAGGCGAAACGCTTGCAATCGTAGGTGAATCCGGCTCGGGCAAATCAGTTACGGCAAAGGCAATTCTCGGCATTCTTGCGGGAAATGCCATTGTTGAGGACGGCGAGATCATATACGACGGCAAGGATTTGCTCAAAATCGACGAGGACGACTTCCATAAGATTCGCGGTGACAAAATCGCGATGATATTCCAGGACCCTATGTCAAGCTTGAACCCTATTATCAGAATAGGCAAACAGCTCACAGAGGCAATGATCCTCAAGGGTAAGGCGAGACAAAAGGAAAGCAAAAAGCTGTTCAACACATATCTTGCCGAATTAAAGAAAGCAATGATTGCCGCCGAAGCAAACGGCAACTCGGAAAAAGCCGCAGAATTGCAGCTTAAATGCGCACAATTCGATAAATTCGAATATAAACATATCGCGCTTGAATCGGAGTACAATTTTGCCTTTGAATCAGCAGAAGAAGCACTTTCCGACGCAAAGGCGATACGCTTTGAAATGGAAAAGAATGCTCCGACGGATATTTCTTACCGCATAAACAGAATTATTACTCTGTGCAAGCGTTCAATCCAAACATACGTTGTCAACGAGAAGAAAAATGAGCTTCTCACTGCCGCAAGCGCATTGAAATCAAGTGTAAAAAGTGCTAAAAAGGGCAATTATGACGATTCGATCTCCGCATTGAGCGATATTATTGCCGCTTTGGAGTATTCCGTTAAGCTTCCCGCTCCGAACTTCTTCTGCATGGGTTATTACCTGACATATTCCGGAAAAGAGCTTCCCAATATGCCTATCCCGGAGCTGAATGATTATCTCCACAGGTACCTTGATGAAAACTTCATGTTGGATTTTATTGCAAACGCAAAGCAGGGCTTGATTTATTCCGACGCAAAATCGCTCAAGGAAAAAAGAGAAGCAATTGAGTCGCTGAAATCTCATAAGTCTGTTTTTGCCGAAGAAAATCTCAACAAAAAAGCTTGCTACAAAGCACTCAAAGAAATGAACAAAGAGGTCATGGAAACGGTTGATCCGCTCTGCCTCGTGAAGGACAGCCCGACATACACGTTTGCATCCGGCTTCAAGACAGAGCTTGACCGTTATTTTAACGGCATTTCGAAAAACAAAAAGGAAAAAAGACGCTTTGAAAGGCAGACTGCAAAGTGGAACAGGCTTGTTGCAAAAGGCAAAGAACCCGATTGGAAGGTTGCTCCCGCAGCCCTGACCGATTTTGATGCGCTCAAGACAATTATGGCGCACCAGATCGATAGCCTTATCGAGCATTATCAGAAGGCAATCTCCGCCGAAACAAGCAGAAATTTTGACGCTGAAACAGTTGCTGTGATAGATTACCTGAAGGAAAAGGCTTCCGGCGTTGTCTTGAAGGTCACAAAGAGCATGGCAAAAGAAAAAGCTCTCCGTCTTATGGAAGAGGTCGGTATTCCCGAACCGAGAAAGAGATATACGCAGTATCCTTTTGAATTTTCAGGCGGTATGAGACAGAGAATCGTTATTGCAATTGCTCTTGCGGCAAACCCGGATATTCTTATCTGCGACGAGCCTACAACTGCATTGGACGTGACGATACAGTCTCAGATTCTCGAGCTTATCAACAATCTGAAGCGCGAAAGAAAGCTTTCGGTTATATTCATTACTCACGACCTCGGCGTTGTGGCAAACATGGCAGATAAAATTGCCGTTATGTACGCAGGCAAGATAGTCGAATACGGTACGTCGGAAGACATATTCTATGAATCAGCTCATCCTTATACATGGGCGCTCCTCTCCTCCATGCCTGACCTTGATACAAACGGCAAGCTGGATGCGATACCGGGTACACCTCCGAATATGATATATCCGCCTGCCGGTGATGCTTTTGCCGCACGTAACAAGTATGCAATGAAGATAGATTTCGAGCAGGAACCGCCTATGTTCAAGATTTCGGATACGCACTATGCCGCAACATGGCTCCTGCATCCGAAAGCACCAAAGGTGGAACCGCCTAAGGTTATTACAGAACGTATCGCAAGAATGAGAGCGAAGAAGGAGGCAAACAATGGACAATGATATGAGTAACCGCGAAGTTCTTCTGAAAGTAGAACATCTGTGCCAATTCTTCGGTTCAAATAAAGCAGTAAACGATGTCAATTTTGAGATACACAAGGGCGAGGTTTTCGGTCTTGTAGGCGAATCCGGATGTGGCAAGACCACAACGGGACGCTCCATAATAAAGCTCTACAACATTACATCAGGTAATGTTTGGTTCAAGGGAATCCGCATAGGTGCCGGCATTCTCTCCTATAAAGAGGCTATTTCGCAGGCGAAAAAGGATCTTAAGGAGGGTAAAATCACCTCTGATGAATGCTCCGCTATCATTGCGGAAAACAAAAAGCAGATAAAGCTCGCAAAATATGATCAGACGCACTGTGACAAAGAATATCAAAAAGAGCAGGTGGCAAAGGTCAAAGCCGAATATGCAGATAAGCTGAAAGATGCTACTCCGGAGCTGCGTAAAGAATATTCAGATCGTCTCCGTAAAGCAAGAAAGACAAAGCTTGTCACGCAAATTCAGATGATTTTCCAGGACCCGATTGCTTCTCTTGACCCGCGTATGACAGTCCGTGAAATTATTTCCGAGGGACTTGTTATCCAGGGTGAGAAAAACAAGCAGGTAATAAACGATAAAGTATATCAGATGCTTGAGCTTGTAGGTCTTGTTCGTGAACACGCAGGACGTTATCCGCATGAGTTTTCAGGTGGACAGCGCCAGAGAATCGGTATTGCACGTTCGATAATCATGAATCCGGAAATGATCATCGCGGATGAACCTGTTTCCGCACTTGACGTTTCGATTCAGGCTCAGGTTATCAACCTTCTCAATGATATACGCGAAAAAATGAACCTGACAATTCTCTTCATTGCGCACGACCTTTCGGTTGTAAAGTATTTCTCCGACAGAATCGGCGTTATGTATTACGGAAAAATAGTAGAGCTTGCGCCCTCTGACGAGCTGTTCCTTAATCCTTTGCATCCTTACACGCGCTCGCTTCTTTCCGCAATTCCTCTTCCGGACCCGGAATATGAAAAGACAAGAAAGAGAATCGTTTACAATCCGCTTGCCGACCACGATTATTCAGTGGAAGGTCCGACTATGCGCGAAGTAAAGCCTGGGCATTTCGTGCTTTGCAACCAAGCCGAATACGACGAATATATAAAGAATCTCAAGTGATATGAAGAAAAACAAAAGATATTTGGCACCTGTAATTGCCGCTGTCGTTATTTTCTGCATATATCTTTATATAGGAAAGATTTTTTCGGCAGAAACTGTCGGTAAAGTCATGGGCGTGCTCAGCGACGGATTCTTTGCGGCGGCAGTTTTGGTCGGAGGCGTCGGGCTTATCAGCTTTGCCGGCAAGTTCGGCACATTTGATATGCTGTCGTACGGTACAAAGAGCTTTTTCGGCAACTTCATTCATTCGTTGCGCGATAATTTGCCGAAAACATTTTACGATTACAAGGTGCAAAAAGACAAAGACGGCAGAAGCTATCTGAAAGAATTTTGCAAGGTTGGTGCTGTCTGCCTGATTCTCGGCATTATCATGCTTGTATTGTATTTCATATTGTAATCGTGTTATCACACAAAAATAAGACCTCCTCGACCACTCAAAAGCGGCACGGGAGGTCTTTTGCAACTTTATTTTGTTTTCATTTCGTCTGTTCTTCCGAGTAAATAATCAAGAGAGACATCAAAATAATCCGCAAACTTTATAAGTGTTTCATAATCTGCTTCTCTCTCATTATTTTCATATCTGCTGATGCTGTTTTGGTTCATATTCAAATCAATAGCAAGTTTTAATTGAGATATATTCCTTTCTTTGCGCAGTTTTTTTAGTCGAAATTCCATTATATCTCCTTTTTTACAAAACCTATTGACATTATTATACCGTTTTGGTATAATAAATATATCCCGATTTGGTATAAATTAATAGATACAATGGGAAATTTGATTTTTACGAGGTTAATTATGAAGAAATACGTCGAATCCAATCTCTCAAGAAACGAATCTGTGGTGAAGAAAGCTGATTTTAACTGTCTTTACCTGTTGAAAACTTGGTTAAGGGGAATTCTTTTTTTCTGGCTTCTTTTTATTCCCACTATCAGGGCAATAATCGACACTGTCTATTTTCTGTTTTATGAACTTGCTGTCACCGACAAACGTATTATCGGCAAGGAAGGCATAATAAGTACATACGTGCTTGATGCTCCGCTGAACAAGATACAAAATGTGTCGGTAGTACAGCCTTTTTTGGGTAAAATATTTAACTATGGTACTGTCCGTATCTATACTGCGGCAAAAGAATTCTCATATCCCGGAATCAAAAATCCGGATAACTTCAAAGGCATTATTATGACGCAAATCAACCAAACTGAGGAAGATAAAATCAAACAGCAGGCATCCGAGACGGCAAATGCCATAAATAACAAATAGTCTTTTTCTGCGCATTATTAACAATCAATATAAAAAGATTCAAAAAACAAAGGTCTCATAATCATACGATTTTGAGACCTTTTTGTGCTTTATAAATATGTGGAAAATGGTTACAATGCACACACAAGCAAAGCAGCCATATAAATAAAATCATTATTGTTCCTTATTCTCATTTTCAACAGGATTTACGTTCTTCCACGGTTTACTGCCTGAAAGCCAGCCGTTTTCAACCCAATATTGCTTTTCGGCCTTTGACGCGCCCCAATTTGCTTTCTGCATTCCTCCGTAAAACCAAAAGAGAATACGTGTTTTAATTCCAACGCTTACTTTTCCTTGATGCGACAGCTTTTTGGCGAGCTTTTCCATATCCTTTTCAATATTGACCTTTTTCTTTTGCGGAACCATATCCCAGCTCATGGCGTTCACAACCGACGCATACGTATATATTTTTGGTATTCCCCAATTTGTCAGATTGTTTGCAATCAGCTTAGCCGTTTTCGACGCGCCCATTCCGGCTGTGGATGATATTACAACCGCCCGTTTTGAAAACATTTCTTTTATCGGCTTGTGGCTCATCCAATTTGTGAAGAACAAATCGAGGAACGCTTTCATAGGTGCCGACGGCATCATGCAGTAATTGGGGCTTGTAAAGATAATAATATCTGCCGCCTTCATATCACGCAGAATCGGCAGCTTATCCTGCCAATACGGGCAACGCTCCCTCTCCTCTACGCAAGCATAACAGCCCGTGCAAAAGTGATTCAAGTCCCTCGGAAGAAAGTATTCGGCAATTTCGTTTTCACCGTCAAGCTTTTGAACAAGCAAATTGCCTATGTTCCACGTACTGCCTTTGTGATTTTGTCCGTTAATAATTACGATATTCATTTCTTTTCCTCAAAAAGCATGGGGGTATAAATTATTCCGTTTGTAATCTGCTGAGTATCTGTCGGAACAAATCCCAAATGCTTATAAATCTCCACAGCATACGGGGAAGCATTAACTGTAAATACTTGATTGGAATAATCCCTGCGCATGGCTTCAAACAGGCTCCTGCCTATGCCGCGGCGATGATAATGGGAATCAACAAAGAAACCCGCAATATGCTGAGGCTTCCTCATGTACAATACGCCCACAAGCTTTTCATTATCAAACGCGCCGTAAAAATTCATTCTCCGTATGCGCTCTGTATTTTCAAGAGTTGCCTTGAATTCTGCAACGCCTTCCGGCGGATAAACAGGCGCCTCAAATTCCATGAAAACGTTAAGGCTTAATTCAAGTGCCGACGGAATCTGCTCCGGGGTGAGCCGTAAAACAGGGTATGCCACGGTACTGCGTGTGAGGCTGTAAAGAGACATATCAAGCACTTTGCCGTTTTTTACGGCATTGTATTTCAGCGTTCCCTCAAGTGTAAAACCCGCTTTTTCCAACGCCTTGCGTGATGCGGCATTGTATGAGAAAGGCTCGGCAAAAATGCGCATAATATCGGTAGTATCAAATATAATGCCGCATATTTTGCGAATGGCATCTGTTGCAATGCCCTGCCCCCAATATTCCTCTGCCAGATAATAGCCAAGCTCCGCCGTATAACGGTGGATATTGCCCTGCCTGAAAGCTGCAATACTTCCTACAGCTTTCCCGTCTATTGTAATAGCATATGCAAATGTGTTGTTTTCGTCTGCTGAAAGCATGGCAGTAATATAATCCGATGCGTCCTTTTCCGTATACGGGAAAGGCAGTCCGTCGCACAGATTGTTGATAATCTTTTCGTTGTTCAGTGTAGCCGCCAAGTCTTTTGCGTCTGACATTTGCCACTTTCTTAATATGCAATTCATAAGTCCCCCACCTTTTTCATTTAATCAGTTGGTTATATTCTACAATGCTTTTCAAAAACAATAAAGTCTGTTTTTGCAGAAAAATGTGTCAGAATTATAGAAAATCGAAACTGAAGGACTCTTTTTTCACTTCAGGCAAGCACGCTGTCTCTTAATACTCTTTTTTCTCCATGATCCTAAGGCTTATCGGATACGAAACAGCAAGCGCTCCTATACAAATAAGAACAATAAGCATCATAACCGTCAAATCATCAGCTCCCGAAATAATAGCCGAAATCGAGGCATTGTCCGGCAAAAATCTCATGAGCAAATACCATACCACCCAAATGCCACCGACTGCCACAGCAAGTACGATTCGGCTTTTTTCCGCACCGAATTTCAGCTGCATCGGAAGCATAACCGCAATAATGAGCATCATTATCGGAATAAAAGCAAATACATCAGCGAAAACGGAAACCGAAACAGGATTGCCCTTTATCAGCATACATCCAATGTAAATTATGATCGATATCAACCAACCGGTAAGACCACCAAGCATACAGAACAGATACTTGCCTACCACGTATGTTTTTTTCGTAATTGGTAGCGTCATCAAAAACGGATACCCGTTGTCAAACTCATCGTAAGATATTGTGCCGACAGTCAGGATTGCACATATCATAGTCAAGTAACCTATCACAAACGAGCCGTCCGTTGAAAATCCAAGCAAAACCCCGATTGCTATCATGACAAACAGAACTCGGCTCCTCTGCAACAAAAGACACAAATCCTTCTCTATTAATCCGCGCATATTATTTTCCTCCCGTCATTAAAAGAATAATGTCATCGATTCCGCAGTTTTCTATCACCATTCCGGGATAGTTTTCAATATAAAATTTCTTCTGATCCGTCAGACAACAATAGCCATACGGTTCCTTTTTGTAACATAATACAGCCTGACGGTCAAGCGTCATAAAAGTCTGCTCGTCTGCCTTCAAAACTCCGTAGTCCGAAAGAATAACATCGGTGTCCTCATGGAGCATTATTTTCCCTTGATGAATCAGATAAATATCATCGCACAGCCCCTCCAGGTCATCTGCAATATGAGATGTAATAAGGACGGAGCAATCCTCCCTTTCTGCCAAATAACCGCGTATTATATCGAGTATTTCGTTTCTCGCCTCAACATCCATTCCCGCAGTCGGCTCATCCATTATCAACAGCTTTGCGTCATGGCTCAGCGCAACAAGCACGCGCAGCTTTGCTTTCATACCGGTAGAATAATTTTTTATCTGTTTTCCCTCAGGCAAACCGTATTTTTTGCATGACTCCATAAATAATTTCTTGTCAAAATTATCATACATTTTGCTCAATATCTTTGCGCAGTCACCGAGAGTCAGATAGTTGCTGAAGCCCGAATCGGAAAGAGCCGCTCCGATTTTTTGTTTATCCTCTGCCGACAGCTCAAAAGCATCCTTTCCGAATACCGTCACACTGCCCGAATCAGGTCTCACAAGCCCTAAAACAGACTTTATCACAGTGCTCTTTCCCGCTCCGTTTTTCCCCACAAGACCCGTAATTTGCCCGTCGGGAATTTCCAATGTGACATTAAGCGAGAAATCCCCGTATTTTTTATTAAGATTCCGTACAGAAACCATGTTCACTCCTCCAATAAAATATCAATCATTTGCCGAATTTCTTCCACACTCATGCCCACAGCCCTTGCTTTTTCCAAAGCTTTGGCAAAATCATCCTCAACTGCCTTGCGCCTCGCTTCTACGGCAAGCGCACGGTCAGTCGCCGCCACGTAAGTTCCTTTCCCGTGAATAGTCACAACAAATCCGTCCTCTTCCAGCTTGTCATACGCTTTTTTGACTGTCAGAGAGCTAATTTTCAGCGTTGCGGAAAGTGTTCTCACCGAGGGCAAAAGCTCCGTCTCCTGCAGCTTGCCCTTGATAATCTGATTCTTTATCTGATCAACCAACTGCTCGTATATCGGTATCATGGAAGCATTGTTCAAAATAATATTCATGTTTTACCTCCGACTACGTAAAGAGTATACCACAGTTTTTAACTGTTGTCAAGTGTTATATACTGTTTATTCAAAATAAAAAACAAGTGAGCCGAATTTTTACAAAATGGCTCACTGCTTGAACGCTTAAATAAATGATATTCGTATTGTTATCCTCTCAAATCAGAGAGAATATTCATAAACTTATTCACAGATAATATCTCATGCGTTATAAATTTCCCGTCGTAATACAGTGCAAATGTTGTGAAAGGGCACGGAGCATTCTTTGCCTGCTCACAAGATGTAATGTGTACAGTATTAAAATCAACGCCCGAATCACGTGCCGCAGTCTCCAAAAGCGGAACATATTTTGCGGTAAAAGGGCACTGGCTCGTATAGTAGAGTGTAAAGCCCGAGGGCAATTCTGCCGTGCTCTTTTTTGAGCAGTCATTAAAGCAAGGCTTTTTTGCATCTGCAGAGAAAGGCATATACCAAAGCTCAAAATACGGCTCTGCTGTATCCGCAAGCTCAAAGCCCTTATATTTCAGATACTTTGGGTCCGCAAGAAAACCCATTTTCTTTTTTGAGGACAAAGCGACCAATCCTTTTTTGCCTTTTTCTTTGCTCTCACGTATGCACTCCTCCAAAAGCAGGTTGGAATAGCCGTGCCCCTTGAACTGACCCGACACCCATAAGCAATCTATATACATATATCCGTCCGCAAGAACGGGCGCCCATGCGTATTCGGCAGGGATATATTCAATAAAGCATTTGCCACGGACATCCCCCTTGAGGAACACAAGTCCCTCGTCTAACCTTGAGGAAAGCCATTCTTTTTTTGACATGACCTGCACGTCCTTATTGTTTGAGATTGCACAGCATATGTGTTCACTCTCGATATTTTCATGTGTAAGTCTGATAAGCTCCAAAATAATTCTCCTTTGTTTTTTCGGTAAGATTGTAAGCCGGAATAAAAGTCCCGCAACTTAATTATAACTGTTTTACGGGATATGTCAAGGTGTGGGATTAAAATAATCTGCATCCATTTGCCAACGTCATTCTTATTTGAGCAGAAAAAGTCTCTTCATCAATGCTATTCTACGATTTTTCCATTTGTTTCCCGTTTCATTGTTGCATCTGACAAGCAGAGCAAATTCTCGTGTCTATATAAATATTTAATTATCTTTATGTTGTAAATTCGACAAATGTATATTATAATATATTCATACTGTTCGGTTGCCGAAAACAGTCTGCACAAAAACGATATTATATAGACAAGGGTGATATTTATGGATGACAAGGAAAAAAGTGATGAAAAAAGCGAGCTGAGCTTATGGGCGCACATCAAATCGTATTTACAGCGCATATTTGATATTCACAGCGATATGATGAGCTATGAAGAAATCAACGAAATGATGGAGGAAAACACAGTCATAAGCGGGTCGAATATGTGGATACTGATAATGGCAATTCTTATTGCCTCGATCGGGCTGAATGTCAACTCCACAGCTGTTATTATAGGTGCAATGTTGATTTCTCCTCTTATGAGCGGAATACTGACAATGGGCTATGCGCTTGCAGTGCGCAATCTCGATATGATGAGAAAAGCACTCGGCAGATTCGGTACGCAGGTTGCAATAAGTCTTGCAGCATCTACATTTTACTTTCTGATCACTCCGCTTGATACGCCTACCGCGGAAATGATCGCACGTACAAGTCCTACAATATGGGATGTACTGATAGCTTTATTCGGCGGTATTGCAGGCATTATAGGCAATACGAGGAAGAAAAAAGGAAACGTCATTCCGGGTGTTGCGATTGCAACTGCTCTCATGCCTCCGCTTTGTACGGCAGGCTACGGTCTTGCAACCATGCAGGCGCGATTCATTTTCGGCGCTTTTTATTTGTTTTTGATAAATACGCTGTTTATTGCGTTGTCAGCCGCAGTCGTAACAATCATTATGCGCGTTCCCGTTCATAAGAGCCTGAGCATGAAGCATCAAAAACGCATCAACCGAATAATAGGAGTTATCACTGTAATCGTTGTAATACCGAGCTTCTTTATAGGAGCTTATACGGTTTACAACTCCGTAATGGAAAGAAATATACAAAATTACCTCAATAACGAGTTCATTTTTGAAAACACACAGCTCGTTCAAAGCAGTACGGATACAAAAGATAAGCAAATAAATGTTTCGCTTGTCGGGCAGACAATTTCCGATGACGTTATCAAAAGACTCGAGCAGTCGCTTGCAACATATAATCTCGAAGAATACACACTGCACGTCACACAAAACTCAATAGCGGATATAAATATAGACAATTCCGATAAAATAACCATTGCCATTCAGGAAAACACTATCTCCGAGTTGGAGGCTCAGCTTGCCGAGACGCTCGAGAGATTGGAAGAGCTTGAAAACAGCATTGCCGTCAAAATCGACTTCTATGCTCTATCCGTAAAAGCCGAAAGTATTTTCACCGATCTGACAAATTGCAGCTGCGGAATTACAGCCGACAAGTCAAGTGAATACATAGTTCTCACGGCGAACACGAAAAGAGAGCTTGACGACTCCGAATTGCAGATAATCGAAAATTGGCTTAGGACGGAAAGCGGTATGTCAAACGTAAAATTGTTCTTGAACAGATAATAAGCTTTATATAAAATAAAAGACAGCGGAATTAAATTCTTTCGCTGTTTTTTTGCGGCAATAATCATATGATTCTCGAATTTCGTGAGTAATTACCGCTTTTGCGGGTTGTATTAAGCTTTCAAAGGCAGAAAGTGTACATTCAACGCGCTTTCTGCTTTTTTCCGATCACTAACACACAAGCATTAATTAAAAATCCCTCCCGTAAGGCACATTGCCCGGCAGGAGGGATAATCACATATGCTAAGCATACTTTTCGTTATACATTATCTGTCTTTTTCGCTTTGAAATGGATATTTACGCCGAGAAGCACACATCCGCTTATGAGCAGTAATATAAGCCAAAGCTCTATCATACTGCTGTCTCCTGTTTGCGGCGACTTCATTTCAAGATTTGCAATAGCTTCTTCAATTGCTGTCGCCGTTGTTCCGGACACATTGGTTGCGGTATCTTCTGCGGTGCAGCCTGCTTTGATGAAATCAGCCGACTTCAACTAAAGCGGAGTGAAAGGTAATCGTGCCGCTGTAATCGCCCGCAATGTCAAAAATATTTTGACCGTACAGAGCATTCTGGTTCAAGGCAAGTGTAACATCCTGCTTGCTTCCCGTTGTACCTGCACGGAATGTGCAGAGATGATAGCCGTATTGTCCCGGAGTGCTTGTTGCATTTATCGGAGTATAGTTTGCGACAGTTTCTTCGTTTACCGAAGTATCATAAACATCATAAGCTATTTTAAATGGACTTGAAACATCATTTTGCGAGATGTAGAACTTGTTATCATCCGAATCTCTGTCCTTCATATAAACCGTTACTGCTTGATTGCTTTTTATTTTGAGTTCGGTTGCTTCAACCTGAAAAACGTAGAATGTATAGTTATCATTTTCATCGCTTTCAGGCTGAGTGAGGGTTCCAAAGTCAGCAGTTGCGGGAATTGTGATGACATAGGATACACTACCCAGATCAACAATGTTGGCCGTTACTTCTGTTGAGTTTTCGGGTGTTACATCTGAAAGTTCTGCTGCGGATACTGACATGACAGAGGATGTAGCAAATACAACTGCAATCAGTACAGCAATTAGTTTTTTGATTTTCATAATAGAATCATCCTTTCAATAATAATTATTTATAAGAAAACCATTTTCGGCTTTACTTAACAATGAGCGTGAATTCCGATTCAGCGGAATTGAGGCGTGTGTGCGACTCGTCCAGAGTTACACATTCATATAATACGATTGCTGTGTACTTGCCGGCGTCAAGACTTTTTTCCAGCGGAATTTCAGTAAGACCGAAACCCGGCTCCAGAAGTTCGGAGCGGTAGAGCACCGTCCCATCCGCTAACTTCAGAGTTGCGTAGAAGCCGCAGGTGTTCGCAGGGGGATTCCCGATGCTTAAATGAAGGCTGCTGTCTCCCGCTTTCATTTCAGCAGTGCTGTAGCCCGGAATCTGGATTCCCGCTTTTTGCGGAGCCGGCGTATTCTCCAGCCCTGTATCCCATCCGTCTGTGACCTGGCCGACAATGCCCTGCGGTTTGTTTCCCGGCGTTATCGTATCATTTGTCTGCCTAAAAAACAGCGCCCAAACCGTCACCCCCAGGCAGATCACAATACCGATGCTCAGAATGATGAGCAGCTTTTTTTGATTCCGGCTCTCATTTTTTGTGTCACGCATACTTTGTGGATACCTCCTTGTTGTAATCTATTGTCAACATTTTCGGGTAAAGCATCAGCCGGACTTATGTCAAAAGTCTATGTACTAACCCGTATTATTACGAATTATATTATAGCATGTGTCAACCCGTTTTTTAAGTATTTTTGGCGAAATTCCTTTATTTTTTGATTAAATGGCATATTTTTGTATTGATGTGCAAAATTCAATAGGATTTTTGTTCTGCCTTGCTGTTGATTGTTGTTTTGCCTTGTTCAGCCGTGTCGTTTTGCTTTGCCTTGCGTGTTTCTTCATTATATGTAGCAATATCTTACCTCCCTCTCTGCTTAAAGTCGATTGTTCGATCATATTATACTACTGTATTTGTTATACTTTTTCATGAGGGCAAAGTAAAATAGTATCAAAAATGTTCAAAAATAACCCCGGCATCCATTTGGTACTCCACCACCCGAAGCTGCCGAAAAAAAATGAAAACTTTAATATAAACCAAACAGATCGTAAACGATACGTTTTGAATTATTGTATCCTTGCTTTATGCCCCCATACAAAATCGTCATCTTTATAACCGGGTTTCATTAATATTCTCGCCCAATATAAATCATTCCTTAAATGCCAAACCGAACTCAAAAGCCTCCGACAAGGCTCTGCCCTGTCGGAGGCTATACTGTTTGCGTTTGTTACAGAGTCGGTCTTATATATTCAGATTTTTTATGATATAATATAAAAAATCCCAACCCGATTCCGTTTTCGGTTACTACATAGATGAAACAACATGTTGTACTTCAAAAAGAAAGTGATGTGAACACATTGACAGAAAAAGAAACTCTTATGTTGATTTTCAAAAAGGAAATGATTCCCAATATATACGGTTTTTGCACAATAAAACTGAATACGGTTGAAGATGCCGAGGACCTTGCGCAGGATATTTGTATTGAAGTTCTAAAAGCAATCAACTCCGGAAAACATATTGATAACTTAAACGCTTTTGTGTGGAGCGTTTCCAATCATATGTTTTATAATTGGTTGCGAAAAAAGAAGCACGGAACAACAGCATATTTAACGGAACTCATTGCCTCCGAAGAGGATATTGAAAATGAATGTATTCAGCGTGAGCAAGAAAATCTGCTCAGGCGCGAGCTTTCTCTCATGTCAGGCAATTATCGGCGTGCGATAGTTATGCACTATTTTGATAATATGTCATGCGAGGATATAGGGCGTGCGCTTGGAAAAAGCACCGGGACTGTCAAATGGTGGCTTCACGATGCCAGAATAGTAATTGAGAAAGGAATTAACACAATGAGAGAATACGGAGAAAAAAGTTATCGTCCAGGTAAGCTTGCAGTATCATGCACCGGAAATCCGGGTGGAAATAATGAACCTATTGTCTGCGCACAAAGAAAATCGGCACAAAACATTCTTCTTGCCGCATATAAGGAACCGATGACGGTTGTTCAGCTTTGTGAAGAACTCGGAATATCTGCACCATACATTGAGGATGAGGTAGAGTATCTTGTTGACAATCAATTAATGAAAGAAACATCAAAAGGCAAATACCAAACCGACTTTGTTATTTTGCCTGGCAGCAGCCCCAATGTCGGCAACAAAATATATGCTTCTGTTTTCCCTGAATATTACGAGAAGCTGATTCATTTTCTCGAATCAAAAAAATCGGTATTAACAGAAAAAAGATTTAACACCGCAGGCTTTGCATGGAACCGTCTGCTTTGGGTATATATCCACATTATATCAGACATTGCAGTAAATCTGTATCGCTATAAAGAAAACACTTCCGTAAGATATGATAATATTCCCATGCGCCCAAACGGCGGCAAATGGATAGCATTCGGCTATAATGACGGGTTCGGACTCAACGAAAAGCTGCAATATGAGAAATTTCACTCTTTCGACGGTCCTGTTCACAAAACATATAAGATATTTGCTCAAGGATTTTTCCACCGTTGGAGCGGTGTTGACAGTTCTGTTTTTTTCAACACTCCCGATGAGGTATTTGAGCTTTGCCGCGATATTATAAAAGGCAATATTAATATAGAAACATTTACCGAAGAACAAAAATATTTGTTCAGTATCGCCATTGAGAAAAAGCTTTTCATCAAAACAGACATCGGATTCAAACAGAATTATTACTATGTTGACCGTACCGAGAGAATCGAAATCGAAAAAATGGCTCATGAGTTCTACGATGAAGTATCCGCACTCATCAATAAAGCATACAAGCTTGTTTTGGATGAATATGCGGCAGGCATTCCGAAGCACTTGCATTGGCAAATGGGTTGCTTCTTATCGTATTTTCTGAGTTATTTTGTTACATGCAGTCTTTTTGATGCCCAAAACAATGGCAAGCTCTCAGAACCGGATGAGGCAAACAAGGAATGGTTGAGTCTTTTTGCAAGCGAATAAACAAATTCATTAACTGAATATTACTCGGATCATTCGGTATTAAAATCGCTTTTAAATGCCAAACCGAACTCAAAAGCCTCCGACAAGGCTCTGCCCTGTCGGAGGCTGTACTGTTTCAGTCTTATATATAATTATTTACTTATAGCCGACAAAATCATCGGATCTTTGATCTTATAATCCTCGGCAAACAACAGAACCTTTGATATTATCTCTGCCGTTTTCGGGTCATCATCCACAAATGGCAGGAAAACCTTTCCTTTGTGCTGTGAATGTACCGGCAATACGGGAATCATACTGCCGCCTATCTGATGAACCGTGCCGCTTCCGAGATGAACCGAATAATCCGCAAGCTTGCCGTTGATTATTGCATGGTGAGAGTCCACCTTGACATTGTCAATACGGAACATAGGCAGTACAAATGAAAGTATCGCAGCGCGCATTTCGATCGTTGAATGGCTTGTTTCGGGATCAACTCCGCCTACGTGCGCCACGCTGACAGCAAGGTCTACGTCCCTCATGACCTCGGAGAACACAATATCCGGCACTTTTGAAATTCTTATTTCTTCGCCCGTTTTTCTGTCAAAGAAGCATACCCATTCAAGCGTCGGCGCTTCAATATCGGCAGGCGAGAACCAATCCGCAAGTGCATATATCTTGGCAATTATGTTTTCTTTGTAATACACCTTCTGCAATCCCGCTTCAACATCGGCAACCCAGCGTCGTCCTTTGAGCACTGATGCAGTTTTTGCAGGCTGAATCTGATTTCCCGCGTATCTGAGAGAATGATATGCGTCTATTTCATCCTCGGTTTTTATATACAGCTCGCGGAATACCTGGCGGAACGGCTGTGTGATCTCGTTTGCAAAGAGGTATTTCTGATAATTTTTCCAGCAGTTGTTCTTATAAAGCTCAAACGGATGCGCAATCTTTACCTCGGCATCATCTGCAATATTTTGTATAACACCCCTGTCATCGGCAAGCCCTGTTTGTTTAATGAATCCGAATGTATCGCTGCTCATCAAAACAAGATTTTTTATCATCGGATAAACGACCGGATGCGTCAATAATGCCGAAAGCTCACCAAACTTAAATACAGTTCCGTCCTCCATTGCCCTTTCAAGCATAATGCGTGTACGCCTATACTGTTCAATGAGAGTCTTTACCATGCCGTTAAGAGCAATAACCGTCTCGTCCTTTTTAAGCCTTGCAGGCACGTTTTTAAGTGCCTTTCCGTCCTTTGAAGAAGAGAGGCTCGCCTTTCCGTTATCGTCAAATTCTATTCTGAATGATACGCCGTCAACGTTATGTTCTTCAAAAAGCGCGTTGTTATCGTCTATTATTTTAGTCTCCATGCTCAACTGCAAGCGCATCGTATCGGAATATCCCGCATTTGTCGCAAGGTTCCTGAGCGCTGTTTCGGCGGCTTTTGATTCGCTTGCCGCACGCTGTGAGCCGAACTGCTTGCTTTCTTTCATGAACTTCTGAATGTACAAATACCGTCTGAAAATATCATCCTCGCCTTTCAAGGGAATAAGAGCATACGCCATTAAAAGGTCCTTATTTCTCTTTTCCGATACTGTTTTCTCAACCTCATCGACATCATATTTGCCGAGCGTCGCATCTGCATACTTTCTCGCGCGCGAATGCTTTGCGCCGTCCGAAATATACTTTGCGGCATCGTATATCAGATCAAATTCCTTTTCGCCGATAGAATTGTACGCCGAGCGGAACCAATCCGCATCAAACGCGCCGAGATTAAGCTCTTCTTCGGAAAGCGGAGTGAATTTTGCGATCATTGCCTTGCGCTTATCATCGAACATTTCATTCATGTGCGCCATAAAGTAGTAGCATACCGATTCAAATGAGGCAATTCCGAGATACTCTCCGACAATCGGTATCCATTCGGGTGAGAACAATGCGGCTTCAATAATACGTTTTTTTGTTATCTTTCTGCCCGCAAGAGCCTCCTTCAGTGTCTCTACCGAATCGGTATCCTTCGGAATACAAACAGCTAAGAGATGACTGAGAGAGCTTTTGCGGTTATTTGCCGACTTAAAGCTGAAATATGAACCTCTTTCAAGTGTGTCATTGCCCAATGACGACAATATATCCGCAAAATATTTTGCGCCGTAAATGCGCGTTATTGAGCCTATAGATATTATTTTTGATAACACTGAAAAGAAATCTTCTGTACTTCCTGCCATTGCTGCGGCATTATGTGCTGTTTTTTTGTCAAGCTTTTTATGCTCCTGCACAGTTGACGTACCGGACGATGTAATTGACGAAATGAACAGAATAGAAAGCGGTATTGATAACGAACGATCAGCAAATATATCGAATACGGACGAATCACTTGAAATAATAGCTAAACCTGTTTCTGAGGTTACAGCGAATGCAAAGGCAGAGCTTGATGCTATTGCCTCAATTGACGGAATTTTTAAGTTTGACAACACTTTTGTTTATATTCCCGAAAAGAATGAGCTGAAAATTTATAAGGAAGAAAAGAAATATGGTCTTGACACGCCGCAGGATATTTATGACCAACTGCAATATCTTGAAAATGAATGGCTTGGTTGCGACGTTCCTGATGAAGAATACACTGCTGTTATTATGGGTGACGAAGAAAGAACAGATTTAACCATAGATGAATTTTTGGAAGGAGATAATATATGGAAAATGTGATCGTGCTTGAAAATGTATGCCTTACCATCAAAAAACATGAGATACTGAAAAATATAACACATAGCTTTGAGAAAGGAAAAATACACGGACTTATCGGACGAAACGGCAGCGGAAAAACCATGCTCATGAAATGTATCTGCGGATTTATAAAAGCAACTGAGGGTGAGATTATTGTAAGGGACAAAAAAGTTGGGAAAGACTGCGATTTCCCTGAAAATATCGGAATTATCATTGAAACACCTGCTTTTATCCCTTATTACTCAGGTGTAAAAAACCTAAGGCTGCTTGCAGGCTTAAACGGAAAAATCACAAAGGAAGATGTGCTAGAAACTATTCAGGAAGTGGGTCTTGACCCGAAGCTAAAGCTTTCAGTAAGAAAGTATTCTCTCGGTATGCGTCAGCGTTTAGGTCTTGCACAGGCAATAATGGAAAACCCCGACATACTTATCCTTGACGAACCAATGAATGGACTTGACAATGATGGTGTTGCAGATATGAGAAAATATCTCCTTGAATTAAAAAAGCAAGGAAAAACTATTATTATAGCATCACATTCTGCTGAGGATATTGAAATACTTTGTGATACAGTTTGTGAAATGGATAAGGGTGTTTTAACACAAATAAAAGGATAGTAAATGCTATGTATTAAAAACACATCAAAGCTACAACAATATCTTGGCAAATTTCAGTATTCAGTATATTCTGATAAAATGAACCAGCCTGTCAGGCTGATTCGATAAACATCGTTTTCTGCATTTACTTTAAACAAAAATCATCATAGAGTCGCTCCCCCAAATTTTTTTGTCATAATCTGCTGAATATAAAAATGTGCACAATAAAACTAAACCCTGGAGATATTCTGCTTACAATGATAGGACTTCTGACGCTTGGGAAATCAGATTTTGACAATGTAAATGAATTTCACACCGATGAAGAATTTTACAAGCTATCTCTGGGAATAGCCTATGGTATCCCGTCGGAATCATCGCTCCGAAACCGTCTCGACGATATCGGTATCTCTATGAATACGCAGATCCTTGACGGAAATATCAGTATGTTCCGTGAATGCGGATTTGAACCGTCTGCATTGAAATGCGGATGTGTACCTGTGGATATTGATGTATCACCCTTTGATAATTCGGGCAGTCATAAAAAGGGCGTTTCTCGCACATATAAAAACTTTGATGGCTATGCACCCATATTTGCCTACATAGGAACCGAAGGTTATCTCTGCAATGCTGAGCTTCGTGAAGGAAGTCAGCATTGCCAATGCGGAACACCCGAATTTCTCGCAGAAACCATATCGGCAGCTAAACAAATGACGGATAAGCCTCTTCTTTTCCGTATGGATTCGGGAAATGACGCTCTTGAAAATATGCTGCTTCTGCATTGGAATGATCCTCAGATTAAATTTCTCATCAAGCATAATTTCAGACGTGAGAACCGTTATGAGATAGCCGAGGAATTAAAAGCAGTCTGCAAAAATGTAAAGCGTCCGAGAGATGGGAAAACAGTCTATATCGGCAGTACATGGCGTGATATTGAAACCAAAAACGGCGAAAAGTCTGCTGTCAGAATGGTTTATGAAATCACCGAAAGGACCATGACTGCTGACGGTCAGATGCTGTTTATGCCCGATACAGAGATCAATATGTATTGGACATCTTTAGGTGTTTCCGATGAGGATGTTATCGAGTTGTATCACAATCATGCGGTCTGTGAGCAGTATCATAGTGAAATCAAAACCGATATGGGAATTGAGCGTCTGCCCAGCGGAAAGTTTGAGACAAACGCATTGATCTTGAAGCTTACGATGATAGCATATAATATTCTTCGGATTATCGGTACTGAGTCAATGAAGAAGAATGATATGCCTGTCCGTCACAGCACTATTAAACGCCGCAGGATTCGTACCATAATCGATAATCTTATGCTGATCGCAGGTCATCTCACTGTTCACGCTCGTAAACTCCGCCTTGCTCTTGGAAGTAGTAATGCTTGGATTCATACCTTCCTTAGACTCACTGCGGCGTTTTGAGTTTTGCGGAATCAGGAAATATTCTGACACATCAAAATTTGTAGAAGCTTTATTAATTATTCTTCCCACA
>CAMEIT010000016.1 GCA_945918795.1 uncultured Clostridia bacterium
CGTGACCCCTTCGGCCTGATTCCCGTGGCTCTCGGTCATGAGGGAACGGGCGAGATCGTAAAAATGGGTAAGGACGTCAAGACAGACAGCGCAGGAAAGCCGCTTGCTGTCGGAGATAAAGTTGTTACCTGCATGATATTCAAGGATAATCCGGATATAACGATGTTTGACCTTAACAAGCAGAACGTCGGCGGAGCAGATGTTTACGGACTTTTGCCGGACGATGACGTTCACCTTAACGGATGGTTCTCTGATTACATAATAGTACGTAAAGGTTCGACTATATTCAATGTAAGCGACCTTGACCTTGACAGCAGAATACTCATAGAACCGTGTGCGGTACTTATTCATGCTGTTGAGAGAGCAAAAACGACTGGAATACTCAGATTCAACTCACGTGTTGCGGTACAGGGCTGCGGACCTATCGGTCTTATCTGCATTGCCGTATTGCGCACAATGGGTATTGAGAACATAGTCGCTGTTGACGGAAATGAAAAGCGTCTTGCGTTTGCAAAGGAAATGGGAGCAGATAAGTCCGTTAACTTCAAGAACACAAACGGAATTGAAGAGCTTACTCAGGCTGTCAAGGACGCGTTCGGAGGACATTTTGCCGACTTTGCTTTCCAGTGTACAGGCTCGCCTGTGGCACATTCGAACATTTATAAGTTCATACGCAACGGCGGCGGTCTTTGTGAGCTTGGGTTCTTTATCAACGGCGGAGACGCAACAATCAATCCGCACTTTGATATATGCTCAAAGGAAATCACAACTGTCGGCTCATGGGTTTATACACTTCGTGATTATGCTACGACTTTTGACTTTCTCAAGAGAGCAAAAGCAATCGGATTGCCTATGCAGAAGCTTATAACACATAAGTTCGCACTTAAGGATATAAACGAGGCGCTTCAGACAAATCTTCGCATGGAAGGTCTGAAGATAGCCATTGTAAACAAGTAATACTAAAAAGGATAAGTAGAATATGAATTCTGCGGCAGGCTTGATAGAGGTTTACGGACTTGTTGCGGCATTCGCGGCATGCGACGCAGGGTGCAAGGCGGCAAACGTAACGGTTGAGACATTTGATAAAAATAAACCGGGCAATCCGGATTCGCTGGATGTACCGCTCATTGTATTGGTAAAATTCAGAGGAAGCGTCGAAGATGTGACGGCGGCTTTGGAGGCAGCCGAAGCGGAAGCAAACCGTATTTCGGGAGTCGTATCAAAGCACGTAATCGCAAACGTGACGGAAGGCGCAGACAAAATGATGAAGCTTAATGCTTTTGATAAAAATTAAAAAAAAATTTGTAAATATAACGGAGGAAGTTATTATGGCACAGGAAGCACTCGGAATGATTGAGACAAGAGGTCTTGTTGCAGCTATTGAAGCTGCTGATGCAATGGTTAAATCTGCTGAGGTTGTTCTTATCGGAACAGAAAAAATCGGTTCAGGTCTTGTATCTGTAATGGTACGCGGAGATGTTGGCGCAGTTAAGTCTGCAGTTGAGAGCGGTTCTGCCGCAGCGGCAAGACTCGGCGAGGTTATTGCTACACACGTGATACCGAGACCGCACGCTGACGTTGAAAAGATTCTCCCGAAACTTTAATCCGAAAGGCGGCAAACCGATATGAAATCCCTTGGTTTTGTGGAAGTATCCGGAGTTGTCGCCGCAGTTGACGCGCTTGATATAATGTGCAAGACTTCAAACGTAAAGCTTGCTGCATGGGAACGCAAGCTCGGCGGCAGACTGGTTACGGTGATTATTGAAGGATCGGTTTCGGATGTTACGGAAGCGGTTGAGAACGCTAAACAAAAATGTGTAGGACGTGTAAGAGCGTCTAACGTTATCGCCAATCCGCATGAGGAAACGGCAAGACTGGTAAGCCTGAGCGCAGCCAGACTTGCAAAGAAAAATTCGGCAAATGACGAACCGTCAGAACCCGAAAAGTCTGTACAGACTAAAAAAACAACGGCAAGAAAGCCAAAAACAAATAATAAAAACAGTTAATTGACAGGAGGATACTGCTATGGCACAGGAAGCACTTGGAATGATAGAAACAAGAGGCTTGGTTGCAGCTATCGAAGCTGCTGATGCAATGCTCAAATCAGCTAATGTTGAACTTATCGGAACAGAAAAAATAGGTTCAGGTCTCGTATCGGTAATGGTACGCGGAGATGTAGGCGCTGTTAAGGCTGCCGTTGAAAGCGGCGCTGCTGCGGCTAACAATTTGGGAGAGGTTATTGCAACTCACGTTATCCCGAGACCGCATACAGATGTAGAGAAGATATTGCCTTCTCTTGAATGAAGCGGAATAAAAACTATTTTTGTTCGAAATACGTAAATTACGTGTTTTGAGAGGGGGTGTTTCTTATGCCCCGGAATATAATTAACCCCTATTGTGGGTCAAATGTGAAATTTGCTCGCAATCTTGAAATCCCCCTTTGAATCTTCGGTATGGGCATATTCAGGGGTATGTGCCCATGCCGGAGTGTAAAATTTTTTAGTGCAGGTGACAGGACTTGATTATCGGTAAAGTTATCGGAAGCATTGTTGCTACCAGAAAAAATGCAAATCTTATAGGTCAGAAGCTCATGATTGTACAGCCTATCAATGAATCCGATGCAAAAGGAAACATTGTGGCTATTGACGATGTAGGAGCCGGAATCGGAGAAATCGTGCTTGTGGCACAGGGAAGCGCCGCAAGAATAGGCTGCGGTCACGAAAATGCGCCTGTTGATGCCGCTATTGTAGGTATCGTTGACAACGAATGCGGATTGGAGTGTAAATGATTATGGAGATTACACAGCTTGCAGATATAATGAGAAAAAGCGGAGTTGCGGGAGCAGGCGGAGCAGGATTTCCGTCCTATGCAAAGCTTGACAAACGCGCTGATACAATAATTCTTAACTGCGCAGAATGCGAGCCTTTGCTTAAGCTTCACAGACAGGTTCTTGAAAAATACGCAGTTGAAATAATGACAGCTCTCGACGCGATAGCAGACGCGGTTGAAGCTGAACAGGTTATTATTGCCGTTAAAGCGTCATATACGGGCGCTGTCAACGCAGTAAAAAACAATCTTTCAAAATTTAAGAAAATGAAAATCGGTATCCTTCCGGAAATTTATCCGGCAGGAGATGAAGTTATTACAATATATGAAACAACAGGGCGTGTTGTGGCTCCGGGATGTCTGCCAATAACGGTAGGCGTTACGGTGTTTAACGTTGAAACGGCGCTTAATGTGTACAATGCACTTACAAACGGTTCGGGCGTTACGAGCAAATACATAACAATTGCAGGAGAAGTAAAGAACCCTGTTACGCTTAAGGCTCCGCTCGGAATTACATACGGCGAGCTCATAAAGGCGGCAGGCGGTGCAACCATAAGCGAATATGCGATAGTTGCAGGCGGTCCGATGACAGGCAGAATCGCTTCGGATTCGGACGTTGTTACAAAGACGTCGAACGCTGTTCTTGTAATGCCCAAGAATCAGTATATTGTGCAGAGAAAGACGACGCCGACAGATATAAATATGCACAGAACCATGGCGGCGTGCTGTCAGTGCCATATGTGTACTGATCTGTGCTCGAGAAACCTTTTGGGTCATCCTATCGAGCCGCATAGATTTATGAGAGCCGTTTCAAACGGAATTACATCAGATACAAACGCATATATCAATACGTTCTTCTGTTCGTCATGCGGTCTTTGCGAAATGTATTCGTGCGGACAAGGTCTTGCTCCGGCATCGCTTATCGCGATTGCAAAGGGCTCACTGCGCAAGAACGGAGTAACACCTCCTAAGGACGCAAAGCTTGAACCTGTAAATCCGCAGAGAGATTATCGCAGGGTTCCCATGGGACGTCTTACGGCAAGGCTCGGACTTACAAAATACAATGTTCCGGCGCCGTTAAAGGATGAGCTTGTTAAGGCGGACAGCGTTAAGATAATGCTTTCTCAGTGCATAGGCGCACCGTCTGTGCTTGCCGTAAAAGCAGGTGATGTGGTAAAAATCGGAGATGTAATAGGAAATGCTCCTGAGGGTAAGCTCGGTACCGCAGTACATTCGTCGGTAAATGGCGTTGTATCTGAGGCTAACGATAAGTTTGTTGTAATTCGCGCTGATGCGTAATCAAACGTTCTCTTTGAAAGGAATGGTTAAAAATTAATATGGGTAAAGCTATTGGTGTGGTTGAATATAAGACGGTTTCAAGCGGAATTACCGCAGCTGATCTTATGATAAAGACTTCTAATATAGAAATAATTCAGTCTACTGTCGTTTGTCCGGGCAAGTACATAATTATTATGACAGGCGAACTCAGCTCTGTAAGCGCTTCTATTGACGCGGCTAAGGTTCAGCTTGGCGAACAGATGGTGGACAGCTATCTGCTGGGTAATCCGAGTGAGGAAATTTTCCCGGCAATATACGGCGGAGTTGCCGTTGAGAGCGCAAAATCTCTCGGTGTTATGGAAACTTTCTCTGTACCTTCGATTCTTGCGGCGGCAGATATTGCGGCTAAGACATCCGAGGTTACGCTTATAGAGATAAGACTTGCAAGAGGTATGTGCGGTAAGTCATATCTGCTTCTTACGGGCGATGTTGCTGCTGTATCGGCGGCTATTGAACGCGCAAAGACGGCAGTTGGCGAAGACGGTATGCTTCTTGACAGCACTGTTATCCCGAATCCCGACAAGGGCTTGTGGAATACTATTCTTTGATAGTACAGCGTTATGCTCCCTATTGAAAGACGAAATGAGATACTGTCAAAGCTTATGCTTGACGGGAAAGTAATAGTCAGCGATCTCAGCTTGCTTTATGATGTGACGGAAGAAACGATAAGGCGAGATCTTGATAAGCTCGAAAAGGAAGGCCTTGCAAAGAAAACGTACGGCGGCGCGGTAAAAACGGACAATCTTAATGTTGACCTGCCATATACGATAAGAAAGCAGACAAATGTTGACGGAAAAAAGTATATTGCGGAAATAATAGGCAGTCAGATAGAAGATGGGGCGCACGTGCTTCTTGATTCAAGCACAACGGCTCTGTTTACCGTGAAAACGATATATAATCGCAGTAACATAACGCTGATAACAAATTCTGTGGAGATACTTGTTGATTCGCCTGTCAAGAATGATTGGAAGATTATTTCGACAGGAGGAGAACTCATTCAGTCATCGCTGTCTTTGGCAGGGCAGAGGGCGGAAAATGTGATAACATCATATCATGCGGATATTGCGGTAATTTCATGTAAGGGCATAGATATGCAGACGGGGCTTACAGATACAAGCGACCAGAACGCACAAATAAAAAAGGCGTTCATAAAATCAGCCAAAAGAGTAATGCTTGGCGTTGATAGCTCCAAATTCGACAAGATATCGTTTGTGAGATTCTCTGACTTTGACGGCATTACTGCGGTTATAACCGATAAAGAACCGTCGGAAGCATGGAAGAGATTTTTCAGAGAAAGAAATATTGACCTTTATTTTTAAGAGGATATTCAATGCAGAAATTCAAAATCAGTACGGAAGTTTGCTTCGGGAAAGGCGCACTTTCGGCGCTTGAAACGATAAATGCAGAAAATGCGGTAATTTTTACAGACGCTTTTCTGAAAAAATCCGGAACTGCTGACAAAATAGCCGGATTTATGAAAAATTGTGCGCATATAAGCGTATATTCCGATATAAAACCGGATCCTCCGGTAGAGCTTATTGCAAACGCGCTTGATTTTCTGCTCAAGGCAAACGCAGACGTTGTTGTTGCCTTGGGAGGCGGTTCTTCTATTGACGCCGCAAAATCGACGGTTTTGATAGCACGTAAGCAGACGGGAAAAGATTTGCCTTTGATTGCAGTACCTACCACGAGCGGCACAGGCTCTGAAGTAACTTCTTTTGCTGTAATAACCGATAAAGATGCAGGTGTAAAGTATCCGCTTGTTTCGGATGACCTTCTCCCTGTGAAGGCAATACTTGCAGGAGAGCTTGTGGCAAGCGTACCTCCTCAGATTACGGCAGATACGGGCTTTGATGTGCTAACGCACGCACTTGAAGCATATATTTCACTTCAGGCAAACGATTTTTCAGATGCTCTTGCGGAAAAGTCCCTTGAAATTGCGTTTGAGTATCTCCCCGAAGCGTATAAACACGGTGATAACGAGCTTGCACGCGAAAAAATGCACACAGCATCGTGCCTTGCGGGAATGTCTTTCAATGCGGTAAGTCTCGGCGTCAATCATGGTATTGCTCATTCACTCGGCGCACATTTCCATATACCGCACGGACGCGCAAACGGTATGCTTTTGCCTTACGTTATGTGGTACAATGCCGGGCTTGACGGAAAAGTTGATGAAAGAACAGCCGTAAAGCTCGCTAAAATTGCAAAGCTTATAGGATTGCCGGCATTCAATTCAAAAGCCGGAGCACAAAATCTTGTCAATAAGCTCAAGCAGATGCAGAGGGAGCTCGGAATACCGCTTACATTAAAGGATGCAGGCGTTGATAAACAGTCATATGAGAGCGTCAAGGCTCATATAATTAAGAGCGCACTCAATGATGCTTGCACGGCTACAAATCCGAGAAAGCTCAAAGCACACGATATTGACGTGATTTTAAGTAATATAGCAAAATTTTAATTGTAAAAGTAAATAATATTTTAAATAAAAGCAAAGTCCGCGGATAGAACTTTGCTTTTTTGTTAATTGGAAATTTCCAGGGGGATATGTTATGACAAAAACAAACATTGCAAAGATTTTCACGCTGTCGGTAAAGAGCATATGGATAGTGGCGGGAATACTGCTTTTTATTGATGCTCTCATAATGACATTTATGACGAACTTCAATGCGGGGATCGTTATTACCGCTCTTGTTGCGGCTGCATTTGTCATTGTAGGGGTGTATTTTGAAAAAATACTGCGCATAAAATGGCTCATATCATGTATTGCTGTTGTGACTTTATTATTGATTGTTGAAATAACGTTTATTGCCGTTTACGGTCGGAATGACAATGCCGACTATAATGAGGACGCGGTGATAGTGCTCGGCGCCGGAATAAAGGGTGAAGAGGTAAGCGGACAGCTTGCATATCGACTTGATAAAGCAGTAGAATATTGCAATAAGAATCCGGACGCAGTAATAGTCGTATCGGGCGGACAGGGTGCCGATGAGCTTATATCGGAAGCGCTGGCAATGGAAAGATACCTTATAAGCAAAGGAATTTCGGCTGACAGGATAATAAAAGAGGAAGAATCCGTATCAACTTATACGAATTTTGTAAATTCAAAGAAAATACTTGATGAATATTTTGAGAGCGATTATAATGCGGTGTTTATTACGGGAGGATACCATATATTCCGTGCGTTACAAATTTCACAGAGCGTCGGTCTTGATTGCACTCATTGCCATTCCGAGATAGAATGGTACAGTGCTCCCGTGAGTTATTTGCGTGAATGTGCCGCAGTTGTAAAGTTCTTGGTTACGGGAAAATAAATTTTGTACGGCGTTTGTCACATGAAAACATATTAAAAATAAATCGATTTATAAACAATCCGCAACAATGTAGGGGCGACCATTGGTCGCCCGTTTGTTGTAAAATTCATGATTGGTAAAACAAACTCATGCGCGGCATTTGCCGCATGAAAACATATTAAAAATAAATCGATTCATAAACAATTCGCAACAATGTAGGGGCGACCATTGGTCGCCCGTTTGTTGTAATGTTTGTGATTCAGTAAAACAAATTCATGCACGGCATTTGTCGTATCATTTGTCGTATAAAAAATATATTACAAATAAATCGATTCATAAACAATACGCAACAATGTAGGGGCGACCATTGGTCGCCCGTATTGTTGTAAAATTCATGATTGGTAAAACAAACTCATGCGCGGCGTTTGTCGCATGAAAACATATTAAAAATAAAGAGATTCATACACAATCCGCAATAATGTAGGGGCGACCATTGGTCGCCCGTATTGTTGTAAAATTCATGATTGGTAAAACAAACTCATGCGCAGCGTTTGCCGCATGAAAACATATTAAAAATAAAGAGATTGATAAATAATCCGTAATAATGTAGGGGCGACCATTGGTCGCCCGTTTGTTGTAATGTTTGTGATTCAGTAAAACAAATTCATGCACGGCGTTTGCTGCATGAAAACATATTAAAAATAAAGAGATTGATAAATAATCCGCAATAATGTAGGGGCGACCTTTGGTCGCCCGTTTGTTGTAAAATTCATGATTGGTAAAACAAACTCATGCGCGGCATTTGTCGCATGAAAACATATTAAAAATAAAGAGATTTATGAACAATCCGCAATAATGTAGGGGCGACCTTTGGTCGCCCGTATTGTCGTAACGTTCATGATCCGGTAAAACAAATTCATGCATGGCATTTGCTACATAAAAAAATAAAAGGGCCTTTTGATTAAGACCCTTTTGTGATTACATTATTCCAACCCAACGCTCTTGAGAACAAAATCTGGCATTTCATTTTTGGCACATACCGTATTATGACGTATCGGTTTGTTTTTCAATTCGGCAAGAGGTGCCGGGATTGCACACCCCGTGCGAGCCGACAAATCCTCCATAACCGCATATTCGTCGTGGAGCTTTGCGGCGGCATCGGCACCGAAAAGAGCGCTGTATACGCTGTTTGAGAATTTGAAAGGACTTGCCGTTGAAAGAACAACGGTAGGCGTTTTGTCTCCGGTTGCGGCTTTGTATGCGTCCGTAACGTTCAGGGCAACGCCTGTGTGCGTGTCTGCAACGTAAGCTGTTTCGTCATAATATTTTTTCAATGTAGCCATTGTCATTGCATCGTTTGCGTATCCGGCATAGAATTCGCTTTGAATCTGCTTTAGCATCTCGGCGGGAACTGTATACTCGCCGTTTTGCGCAAGATTTTTCATGAGAGTGCTTATCAGCTCGTTATCCTTGCCGCTTGCGTAATAGAGAAGTCTCTCAAGATTGCTCGATACGAGAATATCCATAGACGGTGAAATTGTCTTTGAAAGCTCACGCTTGCGGTTGTACACGCCTGTGTTAATAAAATCAAACAGAACGTTGTTGCTGTTTGAAGCACATATAAGCTTGTTTATCGGCAGACCGAGCATTTGGGCATATCTTCCTGCAAGAATATCGCCGAAATTTCCGGTAGGTACCGCAAAATTGATTTTGTCGCCGATTTTTATCGCGTTATTGTCAATGAGCTTTTTGTACGCATAGAAATAATATACGACCTGAGGCGCAAGGCGTCCTACGTTAATGGAGTTTGCGGACGAGAAATGCTTGTTGTTTGAATTAAGCAATTCTTTGACAGAATTGTCTGCAAATATCTTTTTAACACCTGTCTGTGCGTCATCAAAGTCGCCCTTGATTCCGCATACGTAAGTGTTATTGCCGCTTTGCGTTGTCATCTGAGCTTTTTGAACGACGCTCACACCGTCGGAAGGATAGAATACGATTATTTTTGTGTTTTTTACGTCGCAAAAGCCTTCAAGAGCCGCTTTACCCGTATCTCCGGAGGTGGCAGTGAGAATGACTGTCTCAGAAGAATCACCATTTAATTCTTTGGAGGCTGTAACGAGCCGCGGCAGCATCTGAAGCGCTACATCCTTGAATGCACAGGTCGGACCGTGAAATAATTCAAGTATCCAATTATCTCCTACCTTTACGAGCGGCGTTATTTCAGGCGTATCGAATTTTGAATATGCCTTGTGAACGCAGTCACGCATTGTCTGTTCGGGGAAATCGGGCAGCAGTATTCCCAAAATATATTGAGCCATTTCAATATACGACATTGACAGCATCGAATTAATATCTGCCTTTTCGGAATCGAGTCCGCGCATTACAAACAGACCGCCATCGGGTGCAAGACCGTCAAGAACGGCACGCGATGATGATACGAGTATATTTTTATTTCTTGTGCTTTCATACAAAGAATTCATGATGTTTACCATACCTTGAAAAGCAAAAGCGCTGTGTTTGCGCCGCTTTGAGGTATTTCCTTTCGGGTATTTGAGGCTGTGGAGCAGACTTATTAAGCAATAATTCCGCACCGCCCTGTTAAAAATTGCAATGTATATATGATACAACAAAATTGCGTATTTTTCAAGTGCTTTTTTCACTTAAGGCATATTAAGAACATAAAAAACAGTCAAAAGTGATATGCACCCCAAAAGTATTCGGCTTTCGGAGTGCATATCAATAGCATGGTTATTTTAACAATAATCAAAGCAGACTTGTCAATGGGTAAAGCTTGAATTGCTTGCCGTAACTTGTGCATTGCAAATAAAATTACAGCTCAACCGAATTAATGGATGATACGATGTTAACGTCTAAAATATGTTGAATCGGTTTTTTGATGCACAACATTGTCAAGCTGTAAAGCAATGCAAATACAACCACTGCAATCAATGCCATGATTGCAAAAACGTCAATGGCGGTAACGTATGTATATTCCAAATGTAATATAACAGCAAGCGCAAAGCTCGGCACCATACCGATAATACATCCCTTCAACAGCAGACTGCTTACATCTTCTTTTATAAGCTGAATAATTGTTTTTTTATTCGCGCCGATAGCACGCATAAGAATGTAGCTGTGCATATTAGTGCGGATTTTAACATATGTGGAAAGCGCGATCGTTACAATTATTACCAAAACAAATATAAAAACACTGAATACAACCTGTATCTGTCCGTTTACCAATGTTTGGCGATATACCTGTTTTAACTCTGCCGTATTGTCTATTCGCACATGAGATGATTCGGAAACAATATTGTTTAACATTTTATCTATTTCGGCTGTTCTTGCCGCATCAGAGGATTTATTGTTTTTTATAACTATCATATCATAACGCGCAGAAGGGTCGGTTTCAGTTATATACTCTGCAGATAAAATGATGTTGCTGTTATAGTTACCCGGATACGTTGCTCCAACCGTAACCTCGCTTACCGCAAATTCAAACCGGATCTCCGTTGCATCGCTGTTTTTTATGATAGGCGTTAACATTACGAATGTATCGCCTATATTAAATATGTCGGGTGCGATTATCTGTTTGCCGGAAACGAAGCCTTCTTTATCGATTGAACCGGCTGTCAACGAAACCTCTTTGAGCGCAGTCTGATAGTCCATACCGTTAATATAAGGTTCAACCAATCGATCGGTGTCTTTACCGCCGACGGCTGACAGAGCTTCACTTAAATGATGATTGTTCCTGTTTGTCAATACTCTTTTTTCAACATCAGCCAAATATGACAAATACTGATTGTTGTCATCTGATTTGAGCAGGAAAAAGTGGCTTGATGTATATGACATATAAGCGGAAAGAACAGACAAGTCCTCCGTTGCATATATTTTATTCAGGTTTTGCTGGGTTACACCTGAATTTCTCGGCAATGTAAGATTAAAATTATCATAGCTTGAACTGCCGCTTGGTATATATATGCGATAATCATGCGCAATTTTATCCACGCCATAATAATCCACACGCGGTACGTACGTTGCAAAGAAGAATCCGAACAAAGCGACAAATATACACGCAGCACTCAATAGCACAGAGAAAAAGTTTTGAAGCCTGTATTCCTTTTTTAATGATTTACTCCACACTTTAACAAGCGTGCATTCTTTGCTTTTGCCTGCCTTGGACCTTTTATGCTTGTCGTCAGCCGTATTCAAGGGAGCCTTCCTGAAGAAAACTGCCGATGAAATCGTAAATGTAACAATAATCGTGATTCCCGCTATTATCCACGCCCACAAAAATGAAGCAAAGCTTAATGTGAAAATTACTTTGTGACCGAATAAGCCCGAGAGTAATACGAAAATATAGCTTAACGCAATTCCGAGCATTCCTCCGACTATTGCAGAAGCCAAAAACAGCTCCGCTCCCTGTATAAGGAACATACCTACACCTTTGCGCTTTTTAAGACCTATACATCTGAGCAGACCGAGATATTTCCGACGTTCTTTGAGCGTGAATATAAGAATACTGCTTATGCCAAACACCATAACGACAACAAAAAAGCATAATATTGGGAATACTATTTTATCAACGAGACTTTGCCTTTGCAGTGTCTCCGGTGAATTGGGCGCGTATTGATTGGAGCAATATGTTCCGCCGAATTCATTTTTGATACTGCTGTCTGCACAAATAACGTTTGCATACTTGATTGAGTCCTCATTTTTTGTGCTCAGCAATGACGGCGGAGGAAACAATTCGGATTTTTTAGATGAATCATATCTCTGCCAATTTGACACGTAATCATTTAATATGCCGACAAGTGTATATTCCTTTTCAATGGCATTGCCGTTTTCGTTTACGGATATTATGACCTTTTCTCCAACCTGAGCCGTCAGGAAGAGCCTTTCATAGGTATTATTCTCAATTGCAATTTCATTGTCGCTCTCAGGCAAACGCCCTTCTTTCAGGCTGATTGAACACAATTCCATTGCATTGGAGTCGATATACCCAATGTAAATATCTTTGTCGTTTTCGGAAATTACCTTGTTTGCGCCGTAAACAATGCCCGAATTGGAGTTTTTGATTTTTTCTGCATTTAAGTTTATTTTTTCTGAGTCTGCATCATATATTATTCCGGAATAAGCACCGTAGACTTTCTTCAGATCAGCTGCTATTGTAGCCTGATAACTATCCTTATAAATCATAGCCGTTATAAAAGCCGCTATGAACAGAGCAGTTACCAAAACAACTCCCAAGGCCTGTTTTTTGTGTGCTTTTATGTATCGGTGTGATAAAAATATTTCGGCGCGCATTTATATATCACCACCTACTTCACCGTCTACAATATTAATGATTCGTTTATACCTTTGGGCTATTTCATTATTGTGAGTTACAATAACGAGCAGAAGATTGAGTTCATTTGCGGTTTCGTTAAGCAGATCAATAACATTTCGGCTGTTTTTCGAATCGAGATTTCCCGTTGGCTCATCACATAAAAGTATGCTCGGCTTATTTACCAAAGCTCTTGCTATTGCAACTCTTTGCTGCTGACCGCCTGACAACTGACCGGGCATATGATTCAATCTGTCCCACAAATCAAGCCTTTTTATTACATTGTTGATATGTGCCTTGTCCGGCTTTTTTCCGTCAAGAAGTGCCGGCAGTATGATATTTTCGTATGCGGTCAGCTCGGGCAACAAATTAAATGCCTGGAATACAAAGCCTACATTGCGCAGACGGAATTCCGCAAGCTTATTATCATTCATGTCGGATATATCCGTATTATCGTACATGATAGTACCCCACGACGGCTTATCCAAGCCGCCTATCAAATGCAATAATGTTGATTTACCCGAACCGCTTGCACCGGTTATTGCTATTTGTTCACCGCTCTCGATCACAAATGAACACGGCTTTAAAGCCTGAACCTGAGCCTCGTCGCTTCCGTATAGCTTGCCTACATCCATTAAAGATATTTTCATAACATATCCCCCTTCTCATAAATGTGTTTGTTATAAATATCAACATAAAGTTGATAATGGCAATTTTTTTTGCTCGGCAATATGCCTGTAAAAGTTAAATAACAGCCGAAATCACAACGGTGTGAATTGCTTTGCTTGTATTTATAATTAATCAATATGCTGAATAATCACGGCTTACCGTAAAAATGCGGTTATAACCGATAAATTCGAAACACCCAAATTTTTGTCGTTTATTTTGTGTTTGCATATTTTTATTTTACATACGTGATGCTTGACGGGAGAAATATGCAGAAATTGTTTTAAAAGTGTATATTTTGATTATATATTAAAGTTATCATTTTGTCAAGTAAATAATTAAAAATATTTCTTTTGTGATTCGAATGAAAACATACATTTTGCATCCGTATTCCGTATTGACATATTCGGGTCAATATGATAGAATTTAATTGAAATGAAACAGAAAAGCATGACTTTTTCGCGCGGAAGCATTGGATTTTTTATTGAAGCCATGCCATAATATTATTATTCTTTATTGTGCGGCATAACGGAAAATATTCAGTGTATTTTTACTGCCGAGAAATTGTAAGGGAAGGATGATTTACATGACGGTTAATGAACGCTTTTTGCAGTATGTCAAGTACCCGACAATGTCAGATGAAAACTCACAGACTGTGCCGAGCACTCAAAAACAGCTCGCACTTGCACAGCATATTGCAGAAGAATTGAAGCAAATAGGGTTATCAGATGTATATGTAGATGAATACGGATATGTTTACGGGCACCTTGAGGCGAATACGGATAAAATAAAAGACAAAATAGGATTTATTGCGCACATGGATACGTCAAGCGAGGCGAGCGATGAAGCAATAAAGCCGCGCGAAGTGAAGTATTCGGGCGGAGATGTTGTGCTGAACGAAGAAAAGAATATTGTATTGTCGCCGCTTGTATACCCGTCACTCAATAAATATAAAGGAAAGACATTGATCGTCACAGACGGAACGACGCTTCTCGGTGCGGACGATAAAGCGGGAATTGCCGAAATAATAACGGCTGTTGAGAATATTATAAAATCGGGCAAGCCTCACGGAAAGGTGTCGGTTGCATTTACTCCGGATGAAGAGATAGGAAGAGGTGCCGACTGTTTTGACGTTGAAGGCTTTGATGCCGATTACGCATATACGGTTGACGGAGGCGCTTGGGGCGAGCTTGAATACGAAAATTTCAATGCAGCATCCGCGACAGTAGAGCTTTTCGGCGTGTCGATACATCCGGGTTCGGCAAAGGGCATAATGAAAAATGCTTCGCTCATGGCAATGGAATTCAACTCGCTTTTGCCGGGAAATGAAGTGCCGTCTCAAACAGAAGGCTATGAGGGCTTTCATCATCTGACGGGAATGAAGGGCGATGTGGAATACGCCGAATTGAATTATATAATAAGAGACCACGACAGACTGAAATTTGAGGAGAAAAAAGAACAATTTCTAAATGCGGCAGACGCCATAAGGGCAAAGTACGGAAATAAATCGATAAACATAAAAATAAACGATTCGTACTACAATATGCGCGAGAAAATAGAAGAACGCATTGAAATAATTGAATATGTAAAGACCGCAATGCGAAAGGCGAATGTCGAACCTGTTGTTATTCCGATACGCGGAGGTACAGACGGCGCACGACTGTCATATATGGGGCTTTTGTGCCCGAATATATGCACGGGAGGAGAAAATTTTCATTCGCGTTTTGAGTATATCCCGGTAGAGTCAATGGAAAAAACGACGAGTATAATTGAAAATATAATTCTGGGCGCAAAATAAGTTTATTCGGGGGAATATGTATGAAAGAATTGCGTGAGGGAAAAAGCGCATTTGCCGGCAAATTCCGCGGCATAGCGATTGTGCTTATTGCGGCGGTGCTGTGCTTTTGTGTTATGTATATATTTAATGCTCTGGACAAGCGTGTTTATGATGCCGAACATTTCGGGATCGAGACTGTCAAAAGCAGTGTTGACTTTAACGGAAACGGCGTTGATGATTACACGGATATTCTTTTGGGTGCAAGAAAGGATGCCGAAAATCATCCCGATTATGACGGACGTTATTGGGAGGAGGGTTATCCGCCCGACAATATAGGCGTATGCACGGATGTTGTGTGGAGAGCGTTTGCAAATGCAGGTTACAGCATAAGGGATATGGTTGACAGAGACGTGCATTTGCGTCCCGAGGCGTATTATCAGATAACGGTTCCCGACAGAAACATCGATTTCAGGCGTGTGCGTAATCTCACGGCATTTTTTGATGAATATGCAATTATACTTACCAACGACATTGACGATATAGAGCAGTGGCAACCGGGCGATATAGTCACTTTCAATGATGACAAGCATATAGGAATTGTCTCGGACAAGCGCAACAGTCAGGGCAGACCTTACATAATACATAACGGCGGACAGAAAAACAGAGAAGAGGATTTTCTCGGCAAGGCGACTGTGAGCGGACATTATCGCTTCGATGCGGCGAATGTAAGTGACGAAGTTCTTGTAAAATGGAATGAAGAGGATATGCCCACATATTAATAATATATATAAAATAGGCTGTTTTAGGCTTGAAATACAAATTTGCGAATAGAGCATTCACATCGGAAAAGTATCTGTGATCTTTTTGCTTTGCGGATATTGATTCCGAAGAAAGGATTTTAATATGTATAATTACAACATTGAAGAGATTCTTTTTGACTTAAAGTCAGACAGAAAGAAGAAAGTAATTCTCGATACGGATGCGTATAATGAAATCGATGATCAGTTTGCAATAGCTTATACCGTTCTTTCGGAAAAGACGCTCGACGTTTTGGGAATTACCGCGGCTCCGTTTCTGAACTATCGATGCACATCTCCCGAGGACGGAATGCTGAAATCATACGAAGAGATCAAGAAAGTTATTGCTCTTACAAATTCACAAAAGGAGATTCCGGTAAAAAGAGGCGCAAGAAATTTTCTCGTTGATGAAAAAACATATTCCGATTCCGAGGCTGTTGATTTTATAATAGAAAAAGCGCTTGAAAGCGACGAACGCATATATGTCATGGGAATAGGTGCACTGACAAACATTGCGTCGGCTCTTCTGAAAAATCCGGCTATTAAGGATAAAGTTGTAATTGTATGGATAGGCACTCATGCGCCAAAGACGAATCTTGTTGAGGACTTCAATATGCAGCAGGATTTTGCGGCTTCAAGAGTCCTGTTTGATTCCGAGGCACCTGTCGTGTTATTGCCTGTTCTGGGATGCATATCGGAAGCTTTTGTATACAGAGACGAGCTTGAGAAAGAAATGCAGAATAAAAACAAGCTTTGCGATTATTTGTACGAGATCATGCTTGAATATCATGCGGATACGCCTAAACTGTCGAGCATGGTAATATGCGATGTTGCGTGCGTTGCGGCAGTAGGGCTTAAGGGTGCAACTTCATTTGAAATAGGACCTTCGCCTATTGTGACAAAAGATATAAAAATGGTATATGATTCTAAGAGACATCCGATACTTACTGCTGTTAAGTTTGACGGAAAGCTAATGTACAAGGATCTCTTTGAAAAGCTGCACTCCGCAAAATAATAATATACGCTCATAAGGTTTATTCCAAGAAACCCTTGTGGTCGTTTTTTATAAACGGGATACATAGATTCCTGTTATTATATCTGCGAACGGTTGAGTAGTCTGTATTCCGGTGAAGCCGAAGAAGTGCGAAGCTAAGAAGAATTGCGCCCGAACGCAGTGTTTATAACAGTATGCTTTGGTAGAGCATATTGACGGGTACTGAATTGGCAGAAATAAAAGACCTACTGCCCACGTGAAAAATAACAATATTTTAGCTTCGGATTGTTATATACCAAATAAAATTTATATTTATAATTGTAAAAATTAAGGCTGTTTTCGGCTTGAAATACAAATTTGTGAATAGAGCATTCACATCGGAAAAGTATCTGTGTGCTTTTGCTTTGCGGATATTGATTCCGAAGAAAGGATTTAAATATGTATAATTACAACATTGAAGAGATTCTTTTTGACTTAAAGTCAGACAGAAAGAAGAAAGTAATTCTCGATACGGATGCGTATAATGAAATCGATGATCAGTTTGCAATAGCTTATACCGTTCTTTCGGAAAAGACGCTCGACGTTTTGGGAATTACCGCGGCTCCGTTTCTGAACTATCGATGCACATCTCCCGAGGACGGAATGCTGAAATCATACGAAGAGATCAAGAAAGTTATTGCTCTTACAAATTCACAAAAGGAGATTCCGGTAAAAAGAGGCGCAAGAAATTTTCTCGTTGATGAAAAAACATATTCCGATTCCGAGGCTGTTGATTTTATAATAGAAAAAGCGCTTGAAAGCGACGAACGCATATATGTCATGGGAATAGGTGCACTGACAAACATTGCGTCGGCTCTTCTGAAAAATCCGGCTATTAAGGATAAAGTTGTAATTGTATGGATAGGCACTCATGCGCCAAAGACGAATCTTGTAGAGGACTTCAATATGCAGCAGGATTTTGCGGCTTCAAGAGTCTTGTTTGATTCCGAGGCACCTGTCGTGTTGTTGCCGGCTCAAGGATGCGTATCGGAAGTACCTATTTTCAGAGATGAGCTTGCAAGGGAAATGCCGAATAAAAATAAGCTCTGCGATTATCTGTACGAGATTTTGCTTGAATATCATGCGGATACGCCTGAAGAATCGGGCATAATAATATGGGACGTTGCGTGCATTGCGGCAGTGGCACTCAATGACGCTGTAACATTTGAAATGGGTCCCTCGCCTATTGTGACAAAGGACATAAAAATGGTTTATGATCCAAAGAGACATCCGATATTGACCGCTGTTGAGGTTGACGGCAAGAAAATGTTCAAGGATCTCTTTGAAAAGCTTCATTCCGTAAAATGATGTAAATTTCTTTTATTCGACCATAAGGGTTATTCCAATGAATCCTTATGGTCGTTTTTTATAAAATATATCATAAACGGTATACAAATTATTCCCGTTAAAACATCTGCGAACGGTTGAGCGGCTTGTATACCCGTAAGACCGAAAAAGTGCGAGCCTATAAACAATGCGGGGATCAGTATTGCGCCCGAACGAAGTGTTGATAACAGCGATGCCATTTCAGCTTGCTGTATACTTTGGTAGAGCATATTGACGGGCACGGAAAGCGGCAGAAATAAAAGTCCAACGCACGCAAAGCGCAGTGCAACTGTTCCGACTTCAATAACCTTCTCACTTTTCTGGAAAATATATATAATGCTGTCTGCGAAAACAAATCCGAGGACGGATATTATTCCGACGACACATAATCCGAATATTGTGGTAAAAAGAAGTCCTTTTTTGACTCTCTTGTATTTTTTTGCCTCGTAATTGAATGCGCATACAGGCTGGAAGCCTTGCCCTATTCCGAGACCTATGCACATAACAAACGATGAGAAGCGGTTTACAACGCTCATTGCGGCAATCGCGGCGTCGCCGAACGGCTTTGTGAGATTATTGAGCAGTCCGTTTGAAATGGACGTAAGCCCCTGACGTATGAGCGACGGAAAACCGCACCTTATTATATTGAAATATATATTTATTTTGCGGCTGACTGACTTAATCGATATGGTACTCTGTGCGTATTTCATGTAAAGTATAAGGAGTATGGTGAAGCTTATTGCCTGCGATATGGCAGTGGATAAGCCTGCACCGTATACGCCGAGTCCTACTTGCATAATGAGTATATAATCGCCGAGTATATTTATGAATCCGCCTATTGTAAGTCCTATCATTGCATAGAATGCTTTCCCCTCGTAACGAAGATTGTTGTTGAGCACAAGAGAGCATACCATAAACGGGCATGATAAAAGCACCCACATTCCATAATCCTTTGCATAGGGAAGAATTGTAGGCGTGCTGCCGAGGAGATTCATGAACGGTTCGATAAAAATGAACCCGAATATCGTAAGCAGTGTACCGAGAAAAGCACCCGAAAAGAATGCTGTTGAAACATATTTTGACGCTTCGTCTGTATTTTTGTCGGCGAGAAATTTTGATACATATGTTCCGGAGCCGTGCCCGAACATGAAGGCTATTGCCTGAATAATTGCTTGCAGTGTGAACAGTATTCCCGTTGCCGCCTGCTGACTTTCTCCGAGAGTACCGACAAAATAAGTATCTGCCAGATTGTATATATTGGTAATGAGCATAGAGACCGTTGTCGGGATTCCGAGTGACATTATCAATCTTGAAACGGGCGTTTGCGTCATTTTTTCGTAATGCTTTTCAGCTTTGGTCAAAATTATATTCCTCCGAATGGAAAATGTTTGTCAGGCAGACTTTATATAACGATACCGAATATCTGCCCTCAAATCGTGAAGCATAATATAAAACGTTATTATTTTATCACAAAAAATCCTCGGATGCAATACAATAATTCGGCAGTAGGCAAAATTTGCAGACGGAAACAAAAAGCTCCCCGCACATTCGATTTTACGGGGAGCATATATTTTTATTTGATTTTACTTACTATACAGCACCATTCGTTGAGAACCTCGGAGCTTACAATCTCAAATCCCGCCGATTCAAGTGCTTCTTTTACTTCATCGATACGAGCTTCGATTATTCCGGATGCGATGAAAACGGAGCTTTTATTCATGAAAGCGGGAATCATGGGCAGCATTGCGATTATTATGTCTGCCATTATGTTTGCGACTACGATGTCGCTTGTGTGCTTTGGCAGAGTGCATGAAAAGCTGTCATCGAGAATATTGCCGACCTTGACTGAATATTTATTTTCGGGAATATTGTTCATATTCATGTTTTCTTTGACAATAACGTCTGCGTTGGGGTCAATGTCTATACATTCTGCGTGCTCGGCACCCAAAAGCAGTGACGCAATCGAGAGAATACCGCTTCCCGTACCTATATCCATTACATTTTTTATGTTCGCATTGTTGTCAAACGCATTCTCTATTGCCGAAATGCAAAGCTGAGTCGTTTCGTGCGAGCCTGTGCCGAATATTCCGCCCGGATTTATTGTGAGGATAAGTCTGTTGTCAGATATATCGACGCTTTCCCACTCGGGCACTATAAGAAATTTGTTTCCGACATCCATTGGCTTGAAAAACTTTTTCCAATTGTTGACCCAATCCTCATTCTGAATGTTTGTTACCGATACAGCAAGTCTGCCGAGGTCAAAATCGGGAAGCTCCTGCGGCATACGCGAAAGAAATCCTTTTATTTCATTCAGCTGGTCGTAGCCTGCCGGGGCATCGCCTATGTACGCGCATACATAAGCCTCTTCGTTTTGCTTTTTGAGTACGTCGTCATCTATATAGTCCCACGTGTAATCCTTCTGAGGCATTTTATAATCGTCGGGATTAAATATTTCAAGCCCGTATATGCCCATTGCATACAGCGCGGAAGATACAAGTTCACATCCTGCCGGTGTTGTAAATATTTTGACTTTGAGCCAATCCATTTTATTCTCCTTTTGAGTAATTAAATCACAGCTTTAACGGGAATCGAATGCTTCAAAAACCCGTTACACATTTTCCGCCGCCGAAACGGCAGTGTACTTATTATACCACAAAAAATGAAAATATGATTATAAATTTGATATTTGCAAAAAATTTGATTGACTTTTACCCGCTATATTGTTATAATATTCTTGCCTGCAATGCGGAAACGGAATTTCCGAATTGACACGCATGAAACGTTTTTAATTGTTGCAATGAAGGGAGACAATAATGAGGTACGTAAGCGAACTGATAGAAACGACGCTTGATACAGTAAATAAATACAGAACTGTAAGCACAATACCGTGTGGCGATTTCTATTATAAGGAATGCGGATACAAAACCGACAACAACATTCCGGAAATTGATGATACTTGGGAAAAATGGCCTGCAACGGCTCAGTTCTCGGGTCTTGATAAACATTTTTGGGTGCGCGGCACCATAAAAACTCCGGATTCCATACCGGAGGACACATATCTTGTTCTTGAATGCGCAAGACGCGGAGCAAATCCTCAGACGATTCTTTATCTCAACGGAAAGATGATGCAGGGCCTTGACGGGAATCACTCAACTGCAAGAATCGAGTGCGGCAAAGAATACGATGTTGTTCTGTATATTTATTTTGACGGCGTTAATCCGGGCGACGCTATGATCCGGCCGTGCATGAAGATCAAATCAAAGAAGGTTGAAAAGGCATATTTTGATATGCAGGTTCCTTTTGAGGCGGCTAAATGCTTCGATACGGATGCTGCGGAAAAGAAGCTTATGTTCAAGCACCTTGAAATTGCTTGTCTCATGATAGATAAAACGCACGAGGGCAGAAAGGAATTCTTTGATTCACTTGAAGCCGCAGACGAGTACATGATAAAGGAATTTTATGAGAAGGAATGCGGCAAGGGCGACCTCGTTGTAAGCTGTCTCGGACATTCACACATTGATATTGCATGGAGATGGACTGTTGACCAGACTAAGGAAAAAGCACAGCGTTCATTCGGTACGGTACTTCAGCTCATGAAGGAATATCCTGAATTCCTTTTCATGATGAGCCAGCCTCAGCTTTATGAATTCCTCAAGACGGAATCTCCTGAGCTTTATCAAGAGCTCAAGGAACGTGTTAAAGAGGGCAGATGGGAAGTCGAGGGCGCAATGTGGCTTGAGTCGGATTGCAATATTCCGAGCGGCGAAAGCTTTGTAAGACAGCTCATCAGAGGTAAGAAATTCATTCGCGACGAGTTCGGCAAGGAGTCCAAAACATTGTGGATACCCGATGTTTTCGGTTACAGTGCAGCTCTTCCGCAGATACTCAAAAAAGCAGGCGTTGAGAACTTCGTAACGGGCAAAATAAGCTGGTGCGACGTAAACTCCATGCCTAACGATACATTCTATTGGAAGGGTATTGACGGAACGGAAATATTCACACATTTCCTCACAACAAAGGACTTCAACATTCATACATGGTTCCCGGAAAAGACTCATGAATATGTTATGTTCAACGGTATGCTCGACCCACGCGAGGTAAAGAGTACGTACGATGTTTACCGCACAAAAACATGGAATTCCGAAACACTGCATACATTCGGTTTCGGTGACGGCGGCGGCGGCCCGACGTATGAAATGCTCGAGCGTTACAGAAGACTTCAGAAAGGTCTCCCGGGCATTCCGAAGACTCAGATGTCAACTCTTGATGACTTCCTTGCAAGAATCAAGGATAATTTCGATGACAGCTGTAAAAAGCTCAGAGAAACACCGCGTTGGGACGGCGAGCTTTATCTTGAATATCACCGCGGAACATACACGTCAATCGCTCAGATCAAGCGCAATAACCGTAAAGCTGAATTTGCTTTGCGTAAGGCGGAAACTCTCGCCGTTATGGACGAGCTGTTCTTCAACAATAAATATGATTCAGAAGCTTTTGACGGTATGTGGAAGCTTATGTGCCTTAACCAATTCCACGATATTATCCCCGGCTCCGCAATAGAACCTGTATATAAGAGGTCAAACGAAGAGTACGGCAGAATATTTGAGGGAACAGGCAACATCATAGGAAACAGCATTAAGAATATTGCCGAAAACGTTAAATCCGACGGCGGAATACTCGTTTACAACATGAACTCCCATGAGGGAAAAGGCGTTGTTGAATATGACGGCGGCGTTTACACGACAGAAAATATTCCTCCTATGGGTTATGCTGTTGTTGATAGCCTTTACAGCGAGAATCATGCGGTAATAACCGAAAACTCGATTGAAAACGAATATTTCCGCATTAAATTCAACGATATGGGCTATATGGAATCTATCTACGACAAGCGCGAGGACAGAGAATTGCTCAGAAAGGGCGAACTCGGCAATGAGCTTCTCGCATATGAGGATTATCCGTACCATTGGGACGCATGGGAGCTTTCTCACTATACTCGTCTCAAACCGCATCCGATGGATGAGCTTGTTTCGGCAGTACCGTACAGAAACGGCGCGGCGGCAGGTATAACATTCACATGGAGATTTATGGATTCCATAATAAAGCAGGATGTTGTTGTATACGATAATATTCCGAGAATTGATGTTCTGAACGACATCGATATGAAGCAGATACACGTTCTCATAAAGGCACTCTTCCCGTTCGATGTAAGAACAACAAAGACTGTAAGCGAAATACAGTACGGACATACGGAGCGTCCGTATCACATGAATACATCGTGGGATGAGGCTAAGTTTGAGACGTGTATGCACAAATGGGTTGATGTATCCGATAACGGCTACGGCGTTTCACTCCTCAATGACTGCAAATACGGCTTCAGCTCATACAACAACACGCTCGCACTTACGCTCTTAAAGAGCCCCGAATCTCCTTATTACAAGGGCGATTGCAGACAGCACAAGTTTACTTACTCAATCTATCCGCACCATGCAAACGCTGCTCTCGGCGGAACGGTTGAGGAAGCTTACAGACTTAATGCACCTCTTACGGCTGTCAATGTTGCCGCAAATAAAAACGGTGCTCTGCCGGATAGATTCTCTATGGTAACGTGCAACTGCGACAACATTACGGTTGAAGTGCTCAAAAAGGCTGAAAACAATGACGGCATAGTAGTTCGTCTTTACGATGCTCATAACATGGTATCAAAGCCGACGCTTAAGTTCGGATTCCCTGTTAAAGAGGCGTATATCACAAATCTCCTTGAAGAAGAGCCTGTTCCGGTAGAGGTTAAGGATAACTCGGTAACGGTAAATGTCGGAACGTTTGAAATAATTACACTGCTCTTGAAGTAAAAAGTCATGGGCTTCGGGGACTTTTGAGAATAAGGTTCCCGAGCCTTAAGGGATAAGCCTTCAAGGAACGGTTTTTGAATAACGTATGATTGTGGGTGCTTGAACAGAGCACCCGAATTTTAATATATTTATTTATACCACTCAAACATTAAAAAGAAAGAAATAAAATGAAACCAAAAGCATTATTAATGACATCTGATAAAACAAGCTGTCGCAATGTATATGAGCAATCGGTTATTGACGCTCTTGCAAAAGAGGTTGAATGGCTTGAACCGATATTCGATATAAACGAGCTTGAAAACCGCAAGGCTGACCTTGCCGAGACGGAATACATATTTTCAACATGGGGAATGCTTGAGCTTTCGGATGAGCAGATAAAAAAATATTTAGGTAATTTGAAGGCGGTATTTTATTCTGCCGGAACGGTTAAATATTTTGCGGAGCCTTTCCTTGCAAACGGCATCAAAATATTCAGCGCGTGGGCGGCAAATGCCGTTCCCGTTGCCGAATTTACTGTTGCCCAGATAATTCTTGCAGGCAAGGGCTATTTCCAACGCCTTCACAGGCAAACACCCGAATCGACAACATGGCCAAACAGAACCGTATGTACGGACGTTATCGGGAATTACGGCAACAGAATAGGCTTGATAGGCATAGGCATGATAGGCTCGCTTGTGGCTGAAATGCTTAAGAATTACAAGCTCGAGGTGTGGGGATATGATCCTTTTATGTCTGAGGAAAAGGCAAAAAGGCTTGGCATAAGAAAGATTGATGATCTGCATGAGCTTTTCAGGGAATGCAATATAATTTCAAATCATCTTGCAAATAACGACCAAACGGCAGGCATACTCGACAAAGGTTGTTTTGACCTGATGAAAAGCAATGCTGTTTTTATAAACACGGGTCGCGGCAGACAGGTTAACAGGGATGACCTTATTGCATCACTTAAGGCTGAACCGTTGCGTGTGGCTCTGCTTGACGTAACATACCCCGATGAACCGCCGCTTGACGGAGACGAGCTTTACAGAATGCCGAATGTGTTCTTGTCGCCGCATATTGCAGGCTCTCTCGGGCAGGAGGTTCATAGAATGGCGTGGTATATGTACGACGAGTTCATGAATTTCATAAACGGCAGACCCGTAAAATATAACGTTACGGCTGAAATGCTCAAGACAATGGCATGATTTGAAAAAATCCGATTTTTAATGAAGAAAGGGAAGCTTTGCTTATTGTTTTCAATGGCAAAGTAAACGGTATAAGAATATGGAAAATCAGCTCATTCCGGGAATGGTGTCTGTTACGTTCAGACAAATGACACCTCATGCAATAATTGATTTGGTTCAAAAAAGCGGACTGAAAGCAATAGAATGGGGTTCGGATGTTCACGTTAAGGCAGGAGATTTCGATGTGGCATCAAATGTGCGCATTGAATCGGAAAAATGCGGTATAATACCTGTTTCGTACGGAAGCTACTACGGCAAAGGCGAGGCGGGATACGATACTTTTTCAAAGCTTGTCGAAACGGCAGAAGCACTGAAAACGGATAATATACGCATATGGGCAGGCGCAAAAAATTCCGAAGATGTTACGGCAGATGAGAGGAAGGCATACGTGGGCGAAGTGCAGACGCTTGCAGATATGGCAAAGAAAAAGGGAATAGACATAAGCTTTGAATGCCACAATTCCACGCTCACGAACAATCCCGATTCCGCGGTAAGACTTATTGAAGAGATAGCAAGAGACAACGTTTATCTTTATTGGCAGCCGCTCGGCTCTCATGGCGTTGATGAGAACGTAAGTATAATAAAAAATTTTATGCCTTATCTTAAGAATGTTCATGTATACGCATGGAAAGAGCTTGAGCGTTTTCCGCTTGCAGAGCATGAGACGGCATGGAGAAAATACATTGACGTGCTCCGCGATTGCAAGGGAACGCACGCTCTTTTGCTTGAATTTGTAAAGGATGACAGCATTGAGCAGCTCAGACGCGATGCCGAAACGCTTCTTGAATGGCTCGAAAAATAAGCATAAAGTAAAAAAAGGAGTGAAAGTAAATTTGCTTTCGCTCCTTTTTGAATCCATTTAATTTGGCTTGTGAATTTCAAAGCTCTGCTGTCATTATTATTGCATCTTCGCCATTGTCGGAATAATAATTCTTACGCACGGTAAGAACATTGAATCCGTGTTTTAAATACAACGCCTGAGCCGGCGAATTTCCGCGCCTTACTTCGAGAAACATTTTTGCGGCACCCTTTTCTTTGGCGTATGACATCATAAAGCAAAGCATACCGTCTGCGATTCCTTTTCTTCTGAAATCATTTTTGACGGCGATATTCATTATATGCGCTTCATCAAAAATGATCTGCATTCCGCCGAAGCCTACGACTCCGTCATATTCATTTTCCGCAAGAACATATACCGAAAATGCGTTATAAAAATTTTCTGCAAAGCTGTCATATGACCACGGATATGCAAACGATGTTTTCTCAACGCTGTACATTGAGCGCAAATCTTCTTTGTATGCAAGCCTTATATTGAAATTGCTCATTTTGCTTTTGCTTCCCTTGCTTTTTTTGCCTGCTCCGCCTGAGATTCACGCACATAGAGCGGAACGACGGATTGAGGGTCTGATACATTACCCGAACAATATTGTTTGTATGCAAGAACGGCACAAGAGGTTGCTCTTTGAGATGCGAGATGCCCCGGCGCAAAATAAATATCGGATTTTGACGATATTAACGGTTTTATTTTGTCAATATATTTGTAATATTCACCCGTTACGAGCACAGGCATATCAAGAGCGCATATTTCTTTGCAAAAGTCATCAATCAGAATGGCAGACGATTCCTTTTGCTCGCTTAAAACACAGTTTGTGCATTTGTAAACAGCAGAATAAAATGTATCGTTGCGCGCGTCAAGCACGGGCACGATATAGCCACCGAAAACAGAAACATTTGCGGCAAGTGCTTCGAGCGTTTTTACTCCTATGAGCGGCTTGCCCGATATTTGCGCCATAAGCTTTGCCGCTGACATACCTATTCTGAGCCCTGTAAATGAGCCGGGACCTATCGATACGGCAAACGCATCAATATCGGATACGGATAAATTTATCGCATCGAGCAGAGCGTCCGCAATGGGCAGAAGCTTTTCGGAATGAGTTCTGTTTATATTTATTGTGAACTCGCCAATTGGTGTTTCGCCGTTTGTGACTGCTATGCTTGCGGGAGTTGAGGATGAATCTATTGCTAAAATCTTCATATTATATCGTTTTTGTTCCTTTGCAAATATTATATTGTGGCATTTTTCAGCATTGCAGAGCAATTTGTGCTCACTGTTATTTCTCTTGTCGTGTCATCTATACACTCAATTTTAATGAGAATATATTTTTCGGGATATAAATAATCCATATTGGAAGGCCATTCGATTATTGAAATACCGTCTGAATACAAATATTCTTCGTAGCCGATATCGTACAGCTGTTCGGGATATTCAAGTCTGTATAGATCAAAATGATATACGGCAGGCTTTGTATCATATTCATTCATGAGCGTGAATGTAGGACTCGTTACTGCTTTGTCGTATCCGAGCGCATTTATTATTCCTCTTGCAAATACGGATTTGCCTGCGCCCATGTTTCCCTCCAAAAGCAATATTGCTCCGCATTCGAGATTCAAAGCCAGCTTCTTTGCAAATTCAGATGTTTGCTCGGGCGAATTGCAGACTGTTTTGTATATTTCTTCCATAAAATAAGCACCGTTTCTTCCTTTGTCACATTATTATAACAGGCTTTGATACAATTGTCAATTATTTTATTTGCGGGGGCATTGTGTCCGACGATGTCAATATCTCCCCATTTTTTCAAAAGGCAGGTTTTCAAAAGCCGGTATTTTATCATATATGGGAGAGTCGGCCTTGAAGGTGTAATTGCCGCCTTTTCTGTCACAAAAGCCCGGGTCATCATCAATATCCATTGAAACGTTATTGCCTATATTGCTGAAACGCTTTACAAGCTCCATAACGTGAAAATTTTCAGAACTGATGTACACATTGCCCGTTATTCTGCTGTGGGCGGGGGTAGGCGGAAAATCGGGATTGTCAAAATCGGGTTCTTCCGAAATTTTTGACAAAGATGGATATTTTTCTGCCCATTTTTCGCTTCTGAACGGAACACTGTAAAGATTCTGCCATATGCCGCTGTCTTTGTTAAGTGCGAAATTCTTTTCCCATTCACAGCCGCGCTGGTCATAGAGCAGGGAATACCCACCTGCATTAAGCACGATATTATTGTAGCTGTTGTGGTCACGGCCGCCGCCTATTATGAAGCCGTGCCCTGCAATGTTTATAAGGATATTGCCGTATGCTGTCTGACCCGAGAGCATATCGTCCCAATATATTCCGTTTGAGGGGTGCTCCTTGTTGCCTATATTGCAGAAGCAGTTGTACCTGAGCACACAGCCCTGCGATTCCCAATGAAAGCCCGAATATGTTGTGCCCATGTCGCTCGTATCGAGAACAACATCGTGCGCATAGTTATATTCGATTATATTGTCCTGCCCACTGTAATGTATTGCGGCGTAAGGTGCGTTGTATAGCTCGTTGTGCGATATTTTATTGTGTACGCCTGTGACGCTTATGCCTTGTATGCCCGTTTTTTCTATCTCGCCCCAATCGTGTATAAGGCAATTATCGACAAGTGCGTATCCCGGGGAAAGCGTCGGCTTGTCGCCTGCGCGCATTTTTATGCCGCCCTTTCCGACGTGTGCAATTTCACATTCCGAAACGGTATTATGAAGCCCTTCGCCGTCTATGACAGTATCGTATATGCAGCTGAATGTGCAGTTTTTTATTGTTATGTTATCTCCGTTGAATACAATGGCGTTGCTTTTTGAAAGTCTGAATGAAAAGCCGTCAATAACAACATCATGCGCATTTTCAATTGCAATAAACGGTTCATCCATAACGGATATTTCTATATCGGCACTTGCAATATCGCATTCGTGATATATGTACAGAAGAGCACTTTCGCAGTCGATATAATAAGAGCCGGGAGTGAGCATTTCTTCGGGTACGTTTGTGAAATAATAAGGATTGTTCTCTTTAAGTCCGTATGAATCCGAAAACGGTACTGTAAGCGTTTGATGCTCGGCGTCTGTTTTTTCTATCGGAAGCGTTGAATTGCTCCAATCAACGGCAAAATATCCGCTTACCCATATGTTATCCGATGAATGCCACGTTTGTATTCTTTCAAGAGTCGTTTTATCAAGCTTAAATGTGATACCTCTCCCTTTTTTGTCCTCTTCGTTTATTACGGCGCCTGTTTTGAGATTTCCCGAGGCGGGATAGCGCGGAAGTGTGAGCCTTTTCCCGTTGCAGAAAACCTCACAGCGTTTCTTGCTCCACAAAGAGCAGTCGGCATTTTTCAATTCATTTGAAGTGTATGATTTTGAACATTCACTCGGCGAAAGGTTATACTTTGTAATATCGATGCAATATATTTTGTTTACCGCCTCGGCAGGGAATATTGTACTCATTTTGCCGGACACAGGCATAAAATCGGCTCTGTCAAGCTTAATGCCGCCGCAAAAAGTGACCTCTCCGTTGCCGAATGCTGTATATGTTGTGTTGCTGTCTTCCTCTGTAAGACAAAATAAGCCGTCGGAATACAATGGATATGTTCCTGCCATGACGCAAACCGAATATTTTTTGAGTTTTGCTTCGTCATTGGCGCGCGCTTGCCGAATTGCACAGCGTGCCTTTTTGAGTGTGGCAAACGGTCTTTCAAGACTGCCGTCATTATTGTCATTGCCGTCGGCGGAAACATAGAAGTCACCGTATGTGATCTCACGTATTTTGGGTGTATATTTGCTCAGGTTGCAAGGTAAAGCCTCGCTTGGAGACCATTCTTTTTTGCCCATACAATATTATCCTTTCTTTTGCTTTAACAATAAGCGTCAAATGATATTATATTCATTATAAAAGATAATCCGACTTATGTCAATACACGAATTTTGTTCATTTTTTGCACCGACAAATAAAAAATACCGAAAAGCACATGACGGCTTTTCGGTATGAAGCGGTAAGCTTTATTTTTAATCTTTTGCTGTTTCAACGAGGCTTTTTGCAAGACCTGCAAGACCTTGTATTTCCGACGGAATAATAATCTTTGTAGCTTTGCCGTCAGCTGCTTTTTCAAAAGCTTCAAGGCTCTTAAGCTCTATTACAGCCTTGCCCGGAGCAGCTTCGTTTATCATTCTGATACCTTCGGCAGTTGCCTTCTGTACCATGAGTATTGCCTCGGATTCACCTTCTGCCTGGCGGATAGCGGCTTCCTTTGCGGCTTCGGCGCGGAGAATAGCGGACTGCTTTTCAGCTTCTGCCTCGCGTATCTTTGCTTCCTTCTGACCTTCTGCAACGAGAATTGCAGACTGCTTTTCACCTTCGGCACGGAGAATGGATTCACGGCGTTCACGTTCTGCCTTCATCTGCTTTTCCATTGCGTCCTGTATTGCCGCAGGCGGCATAATATTTTTAAGCTCAACCCGGTTTACCTTGATGCCCCATGCGTCTGTTGCTTCGTCAATTATCGCACGCATTTTTGTGTTTATCGTATCACGTGAGGTAAGTGTCTGGTCAAGCTCGAGATCACCTATTATATTACGGAGCGTTGTAGCTGTGAAATTTTCAATAGCTGCCATAGGATTCTGTATTCCGTATGTAAACAGCTTTGAATCTGTTACCTGAAAGAATATAACCGTGTCTATCTGCATTGTAACGTTATCTTTTGTTATAACAGGCTGGGGAAGAAAATCACAAACCTGCTCTTTTAACGTTACTTTGCGAGAAATCTTTTCGATAAACGGTGCCTTTACATGGATTCCTGCACCCAATACTGTTTTATAACGTCCCAGACGCTCGATAACGTACTCGTTTGCCTGCGGAACAATTATAATGTTTGAGATGATCAATACAACAACAATTACTACTATACCAATTATTACATACGGCATAACAAATTCCTCCTGAATTTTATTTATCACCTTTTACGGTGGATACTATAAGCTTATTACCCTGTATTTCTTTTACTTCAACAAGGGTACCCTTTTCTATAACCGAATTATCAATACTTCTTGCCGCCCAATAAACATCGTTGATTTTTACGTATCCTGTTTGAGCAACATTGTTTATTGTTTCGGTTACGTACGACGGTATTCCTATGAGGTTGTCTTTGTTTGTGCGCGGCTTTCTCTTAAGCAGTTTTTTGACGAGAGGTCTTGTAAGCAACAGCATAAGAGCAGAAGCGCATATAAAAGTGATGATCTGCCATTCTATACCGACATCAAGCGCCGCGAGTACAGCTGCGAATACAGCTCCCAACGCAAACCATATTGTTGTCAGATTGGACGTACATGATTCGATTATAACGAATACAGCTATTGCGACAATCCATGTTATGAGCATACCGTTTATATCGTTTGATGCTGCATCTGAACCCAAACTAAAAGAATACATTATCAACAACTCCTTTTTATTCCATATTTATCCGTTCGCTTTTTTGCCAAACGGAACAGTGCACAAAATAACATACAGCAGTATAATTGCAACGTACATTCTCAGCACAACAGATGCGTGGCTGAACATAAGCTCCAATCCGCTCGGTACAACGGCTATAACCGCACCGATAAGCATTGGATATATCATGCTTGCAAGAGCAATGAAAAGCTTCTGCTCAAAGGCAAGGCTTTGCTTGAAGAACCAGCACAGTGCGGATACTACAAGCGAAATCAAAAGCACAACAAGCATGAGAATCAATGCTCCCAAAACGAGAATCAATATTGACGTGCTGGAAATAATGTTTATCACTAATGTTCTGCCGTAATCGAGCTGAGAAACAACCAATTCTCTATCGAAATCTATATCGGCGGGATCCTCGGACAACTGTGAATATGTTACCGAATATGAGATGAAATCGGTAAATATTGCGGCTTTGTTCGGTCCTATATACAATACTGCTTCCTCACACGTCTCGGGCGGATTGTAGCGCGGATCGACTATAACCTTCAAGCCTATATCGGTCAGGTCCCTCTCGTATTTTTCGCCTTCGTAGTGGAACTTTGCTCCGGACATATAAAAATCATCCGAATCCATTACAATTTCCGCCGCATTATCGTATGTACGTGCGACAAACTGTCTTACCGCCAGAAGCATACACGCAAATGACAGAATATATGCGAGGCAAAGCATTATGCAGGCAAACTTATAATTGCGACACTTATACTTATTATATTTAAAAGGCACAAATACAGTTTTTATGCAGTCTGTATTTTTCATGGATATTAATTATTCACAGCAGCCGCATCCGTGGCAGTGCTCTTCCTCTTCAAATTCATCATCGGTACCGCCGCAGCAGTCGCCGTGTTCACAGTCACAGCAGTCGCCCTCACAGCCGCCTACATCGCCGTATTCAAACAGCTCAAGTCTTTCGCCTGACGGCCCTCTGAAGAATATACATTTTGAACCGTTGAACATATGGGGCAGAGGAATATAATCTTCTGTTTCGAAAACAATTCCTTCTTCTTTAAGAAGAGGTATAAGCTCTTCAAGTCCCGTAACCTGAATTGCAAGATGCTGGAATACGCCGTCTGTTGTGCCGGCAGGCTCCTGGATAACCTCCATGATTATATCAACGCACATGAGGAATACGATCTTCATTATGCCTTCCGGCTTTTCGATCTCAAAATCCTCGATTTTCTGGAATCCGAGAGTGCCTGTATAAAAATCAACCGTTTTCTCGATATCCTTTGTGTACAGCGCAAAATGTCCCAATCCCTCAAGCGTAGGTCCCAGGTCTTCACAGTGGCAATTACAATTTCCCATTTTAATTTCTCCTTTAAATTTGATTAATGTTTATATATTAAATAAAGCGTCGGCTCTTAAAGCGGTGAGCTTCGGCAGAGATTCTGCTTTAATAAAATATTTCGCTTATGTTATTATAACACAAATCTTCCTTGAAAAACAAATGCACAGTAAAATACGGCAATTATTTTCCGTGCTTGTACAACCGTTACTTAACGTTTGCGTATATCCTCACAGGGGATACGAACTTACTGTTACCGGATGATGTTGTTATGGGCATCTGACCGTAGGAGTTGTCCCCGTATGTATAGAGGTGGTCCGATGCATCGATATAAAACCTTGTTGTTCCCATTCCGTAAAATGCGGATACCTTTCCGATTTTTACTTTCGACGGTGCCAAAACCGCGGCCACCGTATCTTCTGTCAGAAGTGAATTGTCGCTGTTGGCTCCGCAGGCGTAAATATCGTTATCTTCCGAAATGAAGAATACTGTGTTGTTATAGTCACAGCCGTATATGTTTTTAATTTTTATATCTTTGCCAAACGGAATTCTCGTGAGCGCGGCTGCCGAGGCAAGCGTGCTGTTGAGACCGAGCACTCCGTAGCTGTTTTGTCCGCACACATATACATCACCTGCGGACGACAGTGCAAACAGATTGTGCCCTGCCGTTGTGAGAGCTGTAAATGCGGCATTGCTTTGAATCTGATTTACGTCCAATATAGTGTCCATGTAGCCCAGCTCATAGAATGTGTTAAATGAACATCCGAAGAGTTGTCCGTTGCTCGAGATCATATATGTAGCGGTCGGATTTGTTTCTATTTTCGATATGAATTGATCTGTTTCAACTCTTCTGAATTCATTGTAAAGCTGACCCTGATTGTACGCGGTGCAGTCATATCCGAGCTGACCGTAGTTATAGCCGAGAGTATAAACGTTGCCTTTTTTGGAAAGCACGGCGATATGGTTTTCACTTACGGAAATATCGGTTATTATTTCCTCAAACGAAAACTTCCTGTACGCAAAATTTTCATCCGTAACGGTTATCGTGTCGCTGTCCCACCACGAAAGATCGCCCCATATATATATGTTATTTGTATCGCTGACAGCCGCGGCGAAAGAATCGTTAGCTGATATGAGCTTTATTCTTTCGGAAAGCTTTACCTGAACAACATAGTCATAGGCGTTCGTATTTCCCTGACCGAGAATCCCGTTTTCGTTGTAACCGGAAGCAAGCACATTTGCGTTGTTCATAAGATAGAAAACGTTTGTGCTCGTGCTGTATATCGTTTTGACAGACGACTTCTTCAGGAGCGATATTCTTGCCACGTTGGCAACAAGCTCTCCTGTGTCGGGATCTGTATATACGGGCGCAAGACTGCAACCTGTGAGCAGAAGTAAAAGCATACAGATTAAAAGTATTTTGCAATAATATTTTATATGAGATGATTTATTCATAAATCCTCCGAATTAATATACACTCGAGATCAGTACATATATCATACCATATAATTATTAACAAAGTATTAAATCGGGCACATTTTGAAGTAAATATGGCACACAAAACAAAAGTTTCCGCAATAATCTGCGGAAATTTGCTTATTTTGCCCTTTAGGGCAATGATTTGTCCGGCATGATTTGCTCATAAAACATCATGCCGGACTAAACGGGTCAGCCGGTATATTTCATCTTGGTTGCAATGCCTCCGCGGATATGGCGTTCCGCCTTGTTTTTATCAAGAATTTCCTTGACCTGTTCCCAAACGGAAAGATCTATTTTTTCCAGACGCTCCGAAACGTCCTTGTGTACCGTGCTTTTGCTTACCTTGAAAACATCTGCCGTCTTACGGACTGTTGCACCGGATTCTATAATATATTGTGCGATATCCAATACACGTTGTTCGATATAATCCTTCATTTTTGAATCCTCCTGCATAGAGATTGACTCTTTATACTTTAAGGTATGCAGTGGATCGCATTAACATTCATGTTTTACTTTGCAAAAGATAAAGGATTTATTGATAAATTATCTTTTATGACCTCAAAGTGAATGTGAGTCGGCATATGTGCTTCAAAAGGAATGTTTTCCGATGCTGTGCCGAGCGACTGCCCTTCGGCAACAAGCTCATCTGCTTTTACTGCTGCTTCCTTAAGTCCGCGATAAAGAGTATAGAAATTGTCCTCGTGTTCAATGAGCACAGATGTGCCGTAAATATCGTCTGTCGATACGCTCACAACGATTCCGTTTGCCGCCGCAGGCACAATATCATTTGTACTGCACGAGAAATCAATGCCTACATGACATGACCATTCCTGCAATGTGTCGGAATATATTGGTGTATCATTTGAATAAGGCGTTATTATTGTACTCTTTGCAAACGGAAGAATTATCGAAAATCCTGTTTTAGGTTCATTGTTTACTTCACTGATTCCGCCTTGATTGCCGGGTGTCGGAGTCGGTGGGGGAAGCGGTGTGTTTTCGGCAACCTGACCCGGAGTCGGAGTGGCGGGAACAGGCGGCTTCAGAGTTGCAGAGGGCCTTGGATTATTTGTCGGGCGAACGGTAGGGTCGGCATCGACAATCTGAGTCGGATCCGGTTCATCGCCGTTATCCTTAGGCGAGCGCGGCAGACTGAGCAGCGTTATTGCACATATTGCAATGAGTACCACGGCAAATATTCCGTAAACCGAGTTTTTTGATATGAATTCCGCAAATTTAGTCTTTTTTGATTTTATGAATTTTGTTTCATCATCTGTCTTTTTCATTTCTATTATCCTTTCTGTGTGGTTGACGATAATAGTTTTGACAGATTTATGAATTTTATACAGCTTAATTAAATAAATGAGGTTGTTTGCTTATGTATATTTTGCCGTGACTGTTTACATATAGCTTTTGATGTCTACATTAATATAGTAGTGGTTAAGTATATCACAAAACGTGTTGCCTTGCTTTGCCATGTAATTTGCACCGAGCTGACTCATGCCGACTCCGTGTCCGTAACCGTAAACCTCGATAAGTATGTAATCCTCAAGAAACGTCAGATGAAAATCGGCTGATTTTAATCCGAATGCCGTTCGTATCTGCGTACCTTTTACACTTTTGCCGTTAAATGATATGGATTTCACACGGCCGCCGTCTGTGCGCGTTATAGAAACGGAATTTTCAATATCATTTTCACTTACGGCTATTCCGAGCTTGGAGAAAAGCGTGTCTGCAAATTCTTTATAGCTCAGCTTCACGTAGCTGTAATATCCGGAAGCAGTTTCTTCTCCCGGGCTTTCAACGCTCTTGTAGTAGGGAAGATTTTTAACGAATACATCCTGACAGGCGTCTGTGTAGCCGTTACTTGTTGAAAAATAAAAAACGGTTATGGGTAAGTCGTTGTACAGCATGACGAGAGAATCGGTCTGCTCAACGGCGGCTGTTATTTTGGCAAGCTTTTCCTCAAACTGAGCACCCCAATTCTTTTTCATTCTGTCAACGGAAACAAATGCCTGACAGCATCCGTGGTAGGTACATACATGAGCGGCGGCATTGCTCGAGCACGATGACTTCAGATGCGATACGGTAAACGTTCGCGCGGCTACTGCCTGAGCCTTGAGTGCTTCAAGCTCAAATGTCGCAGGCATTTCTCCGGCTACGGCGCATATAACATAATCATGCAACGTCATTTCGACAACCTCGTTTGTGCTTCTGTCAAAAACCTTTATTATAACGCTTTCATCTAAAAGGTTTTCAGGAACGATTGCATCTCCCGAAACACTGCCGTTTGAGAGCTTTTCATCATTCAACTCGATAATGTTGCTCTCTTTTTGCGGCGGCTCCGGCAGTTCTTGACTTGGGGTACCGTTTGCGGCATTATTCCCATACGAACCGGCGGCAGGGGATTGCTCTGGCAAGGAGAGCACAGGTGCCGATGTGCCTGCGAATGCCGTGATTATGTTTATGTACATACTTGCGGTAAAGGGAATAATAAAACAAAAAATTATAAAAATATTGACAAGCTTTAATCTCATTTTATGTTCTGCCTTTCATATGTATTGAAAAACGGAAAGCCCTTAGCTTTACGTATGTCCATTGCCGAGGAGCTTTTGGCTGTGCCGTTTCTATTATTATATTTTGCCGCATTGGTTTTAATACATAAAGCAGAATAAAATCACCGAAATAACCTATAATATTCATGTTATTAACAAAATATTTTAATAAAATTATTTTTTGTTAAAAAACGCTTGTAATTTTTGAAGTGTTGTTATATAATTTTTATGTTAATAAAATATACCATTGAATATGCGTTTTTGGCTGTTGTATGACGGTCGGACGTTTATTTTATGGGAAAACGAAAGGAAAAGGTTGTATGTTTAAACTGAAAGAACACAACACAACAGTAAAAGCCGAGATTATCGGTGGTTTGACAACGTTCTTTGCAATGTCTTACATTATATTTGTCAACCCCGCAATGTTAGGTGCAACAGGCATGGACGCTATTGGCGTGGCAATGGCAACGTGTATATCTGCCGCATTGGGCTGTCTCTTGACGGCATTCCTTGCTAACGTTCCGTTTGCTCAGGCTCCGGGTATGGGACTTAACGCATTCTTTACTTACACTTGCTGCTTCGCCATGGAGTATACATGGCAGCAGAGCTTGACGATAGTTCTTATATCGGGTCTGTTATTTCTTATAATAGCTGTTTCTCCGTTAAGAAGCAAGATCATTTCGGCTATTCCTGCATCTCTTAAGGCTGCCATAAGCGCAGGTATCGGTCTTTTCATTGCATTGATCGGTTTGAAGAACTCGGGAATTGTTAATTTTGCAGCAGGCTTGCCTTCTTTGAGCGATATTACTCACGGAGCTGCTCTCCTTGCGGTAATCGGTATTGTTATTATGGCTATACTTCTCGTCCTCAAGGTTAAAGGTGCTATATTTATCGGTATCATTGCAACGGCAGTTGTAGGAATTATACCGACACTCTTCGGCTCTGATTTCTTCGGTAAGTTTGTTGTTGAAGGCGAAGTTTGGTCATTTGCAAGCCTTGCAAACATTAAGGATGTTGCGTTCAAGTTTGACTTCGGCAGTCTTTTCGCTAAGGGCGTATTGCCGCTTATAACAGCTGTCGTATCCTTCACGCTTGTTGACTGCTTCGATACGGTTGGTACACTTATCGGTACAGCAGGTAACGCAGGTATGCTCGATGAAAACGGCAACCTCCCGGGCGGAGATAAGGCACTCATCGCAGACGCTGTTGCTACTTGCGTAGGCGCTTGCTTGGGTACTTCTACTGTTACAACTTATGTTGAATCTTCTTCAGGTATCGCTGCCGGTGCTAAGACAGGTCTTTCTTCAATAGTTGTTGCTGTTCTCTTTGCTGTTGCTACATTCATTTCTCCTATATTCGGTATACTCGAACATAATGCTTGGTATTTGTATTCAATCACAGCTCCGGCACTTATTATCGTAGGCGTTCTGATGATGAAGGGCGTTACTAAGGTTCAGTGGGATAATATTGAAGATGCTATCCCGGCATTCCTTACAATTTCTATGATGCCTTTTGCTTACAGCATTTCTGAAGGTATCGCTTTCGGATTCATTTCATACGTAATTATCAAGCTCGTTAGGGGTAAGGTAAAAGAAATACCTGTTCTTATGTATATTATCAGCGCTTTGTTTATCGCTAAATATATATTGGCAGGACTTTGATTCGTTGAATTTTTTCTTGGACGCTTTTCCAAAAGGGTCCAAAGCCCGAAAACTTAAACTGCTTTGTAGCTCCTCATCTCCTCGCCAAGAGTACGGCTTCGGAGATGAGGATTTACTTTACGTTTCTATTTAGGGTTTTACGGAGAATTGTTGATATACGGCACATTCCCCTTAAAAAGAAAAGTGAATAGCAACTCGTGCGACAGTAAATCAAGACTGACTTTATTGTATCGCGCTCTCCTTCAGTCGCCTACAGCGCCGGCTCCTTCCCGAAGGGAGCCTTTTCATTGCCCATTTTCCTGCGAATGAAATTACAACAAATCGATTATTGTGAAAATGAAATCATAATGCAAACAATCCCTCAGTCATCTTCGATGACAGCTCCCTTTACACAAGGGAGCCTTCTTTTTATCCGTTATTTGCGATTAAAAATGAATTTTGCCGAGAATTGATTATTGCGAAAATGCAATCATACGGCACATTATACTTAAAGAGAAACGCAAAGTAAATGGCAATCTGACTCGACGACCATCGGCGAGGCTGATTGCCTTATACAAAGTAGTTTAAAGTTTAGGTCAAGCCTTTTCAAAGGCTTGGCAGGGTACGGGGCGGCAGCTCCGAGGAGAAAGGCTTGCGGAGTGTGAGGCGGAGCTTCACGAAGAGGGGCTTGTGGGGTTCGGGGCAAAGCCCCGAGAAAAAAGGCTTGACGGGGAACGGGGCGGCAGCCCCGAAATTCATCAATGTTTAGCTTTTTCGAAAATTTGTTTAAGGTATTGGCCGGTATAGCTTTGTTCGCACTGAGCGACCTGTTCAGGTGTACCGGAGACAACGACGGTACCGCCATTTTCACCGCCCTCAGGGCCCATATCGATTATATAATCAGCGCACTTAATAACATCAAGGTTATGTTCGATTACGATCATAGTATTTCCCGCGTCAACGAGGCGTTGAAGTATTGTTATAAGTCTGTCGACGTCTGCGATATGGAGGCCTGTTGTAGGCTCATCGAGGATATATATAGTACGTCCGGTACTACGTCTGCTGAGCTCTGTTGCGAGTTTAATACGCTGAGCCTCTCCGCCCGACAAAGTAGTAGACGGCTGACCGAGCTTAATATATCCGAGCCCAACATCGCGCAGAGTAACGAGCTTTCTGTAAAGTGCCGGCATATTTTCAAAGAAAATCAAAGCTTCATCGACAGTCATATCGAGAACCTCGGCAATATTTTTACCCTTGTATTTAACCTCAAGGGTTTCTCTGTTATAGCGTTTACCGTTGCACACATCGCAGGTAACGTATACATCAGAGAGGAACTGCATTTCAATTCTCTGTATACCGTCTCCGCAACAAGCCTCACAGCGTCCGCCTGAGACATTGAAGCTGAAACGACTCTTTTTATAGCCTCTGACCTGAGAATCCTTTGTCATGGCAAAGACATCGCGTATGAGGTCGAAAAGACCTGTATATGTTGCGGGGTTGGAACGCGGCGTGCGACCTATCGGCGACTGATCTATTGTTACCACCTTGTCGAGAAATTCAATTCCCTCAATGCTTTTATATTTGCCTGGCACGACCTGCGCTCTGTTGAGCTTTGCGGAAAGCGCCTTGTTAAGAATATGGTTGACGAGACTGCTCTTGCCGGAGCCTGACACACCTGTAACGCAGGTTAACACGCCGATAGGGAAGCTTACATCAATATTTTTGAGATTGTTTTGCTGTGCGCCGCGAATGGTAAGGCTTGCAGTGCTTGTTCTTCGCTTTTCGGGTATGGCAATGGATTTTTTGCCGCTTATATACTGCCCCGTGAGTGACCTTTCGCACTTGAGAATATCATCAAGCGTTCCGCAGGCAACAATTTCTCCACCGTATACGCCTGCATACGGACCGACATCGACAATATAATCAGCACTGCAAATGGTTTCTTCGTCATGCTCAACGACAATTACCGTGTTTTTAAGATCGGTAAGCTTTCTGAGTGTTGCGAGGAGCTTGCCGTTGTCGCGCTGATGTAATCCTATTGACGGTTCATCGAGTATATACATGACACCGACAAGTCCGGAGCCTATCTGCGTTGCAAGACGAATACGCTGTGCTTCGCCTCCCGACAATGTGCCGGCACTCCTTGCGAGAGTGAGATAGTCAAGACCTACATTGACGAGAAAGCTTAAGCGCGCGTTTATCTCTTTTATTATCTGATGCACTATTATTTGCTCTTTGGCAGTGAATTGAAATTTATTGACTGCATCGAGTGCTTTTGCAATAGGCAGCATTGTGAAGTCGTATATGCTGTAACCGCCGACGGTAACTGCAAGGCTTTCGTTGCACAGTCTTGCACCGTGACAGTCGGGGCAGACAGTATCCTTCATGAATCTGTCAAGGTCGTACATTGACCATTGAGATTCCGTTTGCTCATAGCGCCTTGCTATATTGTTTACAAGGCCTTCAAACGGTGCCTCGTGCTTTTGCCCTTTGTATGACATGGTGAGAGCTTCGCCATTTGTGCCGTACAGAAGCGCATTTTTTGTTGCTTCGGGCAGATCTTGGAAAGGCGTGTCCATTGATCCGCCGTACTTTTTGAGAATAGCAGTGAAGTGCATATTCGCCATTGTACCGCTCTCGACGGAATACCAGCCGGGCGCTTTTATTGCTCCCTCGGCTATGGATTTTGTCGGATCCGGAACGATGCAGTTTACGTCAACTTCCTTGAAAATGCCGAGACCGTGGCATTTTTTGCAGGCACCGATAGGCGCGTTGAATGAAAACATTGCAGGAGTAAGCTCGGGCATATTTATTCCACAGTCGGGACAAGCGTAATTCTGGCTGTAAAGTATATCCTCACCGCCTATTATGTCTATTATTACAAGACCGTCGGCAATATTGAGCGCTGTTTCGACCGAGCCGGTAAGCCTGCTCATTATTTCGTCTCTTATTATAAGCCTGTCCACAACTATTTCGATGTTGTGCTTTTTTTGCTTGTCAAGATTGATCTCTTCGTCAAGCTGCATTGTTGCTCCGTCAACCCTTGCGCGCGCATACCCGTCCTTTACCATTTTGGCAAACACGTTTTTGAACTCGCCTTTTTTATTTCGCGCAACAGGGGCAAGAACCTGTATTCGTGTTCCTGTCGGAAGCTTTAATATGTTGTCTATTATTGTATCGATTGATTGTTTTTCAATCTTTTTTCCGCACTTGGGGCAATGGGGTACACCTACTTTTGCGTAAAGCAGACGAAGATAATCATATATTTCGGTTACGGTTCCGACTGTCGAGCGTGGATTGCGCGCTGTCGTTTTTTGATCTATTGATATGGCAGGAGAGAGGCCCTCAATG